>CAYGYB010000151.1:0-4139 GCA_964354015.1 uncultured Candidatus Bathyarchaeia archaeon | reverse complement strand
AAGTTCCTGCACAAACAAGAACTAAAAGAATACTACCGCGTCATAGCCGACGACGAGGACACGCTGAAAGTGAAAGAAAGAAAACTCTACGAAGAAGAGGAATAAACCACATTTTCTTTTCCACATCCTAAAGTTTTATTAACATAGCAAACTCAGCACTTCGCTCTTAACTATATAAATGAACTATAAATAAGGGGGCTATAGATTGAAAATCGCGCGTTATCGCCACAAGAACAAAGAACACTACGGCATCATAAATAGGCAAAGCGTATTGTGTTTGCCTGTTTTAGCAAAGCACTTCAACGAAAAACTGCCCCCAACCATTGAAGAGTTTATAGCCTCAGGCGAAAAGACGCTGCAAACAGCCGAAACCCTGCTCCGCAAAGCCGAAAACAGCAGTGTTGCAAACGCTTCAGCGTCACTAAGCGAGGTAGCTTTGCTGGCGCCAATAGCTTCCCCGCCAAAAATCATCTGCTTAGGCTTAAACTACGTTGACCACGCAGCCGAAACACACGCAACAGTTCCAGACGAACCAGTAATCTTCATGAAACCCCACACCACCATAATCGGACCAAACCAGAACATCATCAAACCACGCATTGTGCATGAACTGGATTATGAAGGCGAATTAGCCATAGTAATGGGCAAAAAAGCCAAAAACATCCCCACATCAGAAGCCGCAAAGCACATTTTCGGCTACACCATACTCAACGACATCTCAGCACGGGATTACCAATTCAAAGACGGACAATGGACACGCGGCAAAAGCTTCGACACCTTCGCACCCACAGGACCATCAATAACCACCGCCAACCAGCTTAAAGACACGGGTAACTTGGCTGTGCGCACATGGGTTAACGGCGAACCCCGCCAAAACTCAACCACACGCAACATGGCATTCAGCGTCAGCCAAATCGTGCATCACCTAAGCCGCGTGATGACGCTGGAACCCTGCGACGTAATCGCCACAGGCACTCCAGCAGGAGTTGGATTCGCCATGAAACCCCCAAAGTACCTGCAAAACGGCGACGTAGTGCGCATCGAAATAGACGGAATAGGCACATTAGAAAACACAGTTAAAGAACAATAATGCCGAAATTGTTTTTCGTCTAAACGAAGAAGACTCAATAGCAATAGAGCATAAGTACACAACTCCACATAATAATACCGAGATTCACGAGAACAATCCAAAGGGAGATTGCACAATGCCCTTTACGCCATTTCATCTCGGTCCAGCTTTAAGTTTAGGGCTGCCACTCAGAAAATACATTCATGCACCGACTTTCATCGTGGCTAACGTTGCAGTCGACATAGAACCGCTTCTAGTGCTGCTCCTAAGGCTAAACTACCCGCTACACGGTTACTTGCACACGTTCCTTTTGTCTTTCTTTTTTGGTCTCGCAATAGGTTTCGCAATGTTCCATTTAGAGAAGTTCTTGCATCCACTTTACAAAACGCTTCTGCTTACGCCAAACGGCATGTCAGGAATGAAGGCTTTCATAGTTGCAGGCGCATTTGGCGCAATGCTTCATGTTCTGTTTGATTCTCCATTGTACACGGAGATACAACCATTCTTTCCAATAACCACGAACCCCTTGTATAATTCTGTCTCATCAAGTGATATTTACAGCGGTTGTGTTTGGCTAGGAATTTTGGGTTTAATCTTCTATGCAATCTTGGTGCTGTCACATGCATACAAAAAAATGAGGAATAGACATTCCAAGAACCAATCGACAAATCCAACGTAGATTAATACGCATTCCGCTGATTTTTACTTCTCTATGGCTATCTTGCTTATTCCTGCTTCCTTCTCAAGAATCACCACATGATCAGCTTTCTCCGCAAACGCCTCACTATGCGTAACCGCAATTATCTGCTCAATAGCCTTAAACCGCGAAATGGCTTCAGCTAAACGCTCTATGGAACCATCTTCGCTGCCAAGGCTTTCCGTAGGTTCATCCAGCAAAAGCATGCTCAAACCGTGACCAGTCCTCGACTGCATAATCAACTGACCCAAACCCAAACGATACGCAAAAGCAAGCAATGTGCGTTCGCCACCCGAAAGATTCGAAACCTCCCTATCTGTGCCGCTTTCGCTTTTAATGTAAGGCGTATAAGTCTCATCAACAACTACGTTCAACAACGGCGCTTCACCCACCAAGCCGTCAAGAACCTGCTGCACAAAATTCCGCAGTACCTTCACAAACTCGCCGCGCAACTTAGGCTGAATACCCCTGTACGCATCACGAATAGCGCCAATAACCTCTATGGCTTTCACAATTTTTTCCACGCGCTCAAGCTTCTGCTGAGCACGATCAATGCGCTCCTTCGCATCATCCAACCGTTTAAAAAGGTCTTTCTTACAGTTCTCCTTAGTCCGCAAATCCGACTCAAAAAGATAATACTGCTTAAAGGCATATTCCCTCTGTTCACGCGCAGCTTCAACATCAGCCATATCAAACCTGCCAATTTCAAACTGCACGCTCTCAAGATGCATCCGCAACTCAGCCTCAAGCCGCTGATTCTCCTCCAACTCAGCTGCCAACTCGCCGAGATTCTTCTCTTCCTCGCTTACACGCATCTTCAAATCCTCAGCTCTCGCCATAAGCGTCTGCAAATTCGAAACCGCCTCAGCAGCTACAGCTTTTGTCCGCTGCAACCCTTCAAGTTCACCCTGCAACTGCACTATCGCCTTCTGCCTTTCCACATTCTCTTCCTGAATCCTCTGCATCAACCCATCCTTATACTCACCATTCAAAGGCTGCAGGCAAAGCGGACAACGACTCTCCAGAGACAACGAAGCACTACGCTTCTGGTCAGCCTGCACGTTCCGCAACGTAGCTTCCTGCTCCGCTTTCAAACTGGAAATGTGATCATCCAAAGCTGCTACACGCTGCCGCAACGCCTCCGCAGGCAAGTTCCCAGGAATCCCAACCTGCTCAAGCCTGCTCTTATAATCGTTTATTTGCGAGTCTATGGAGTTTTGGCGCTGCTTCAGATTTTCCACAATAGACTTTTTACCCTCAACACGCTGAGTCAACGAAGCAGAAACAGCCTGTGCATTCGCAATGTTCGCCTGCACCTGAGCCTCTTTTCTCTTAAGCTCTTCAATGCCCAGCCGTTTTTCCTCCAGCCGCTTGAGCTTCGCATCCGCATCCTCCAAAGCTCTTTTCGCTCCAGCCAACTTGCCCACGGCACTTTGCAATTCCACTTCTAAAAGAGCAAATTCGCCAGTCAACTGGTTGTGCTCAGCGCTTAGCTTCTCTAATCCAACGACATCAGGGTCTTTCTCGTAAGCTCTCCTTTCGCCTTCATATTCCCGCTGGTACCCAGCGATGTTGCTCCATGCTGTTTCGTAATCCGCTAACCCGAACAGTTCGTCTAAGCGCTTTTGCCTTTCTCTCGGTGCAGCATCCAAAAGTTCCTTCAGGTGCTCTTGCCGCACCCACACTATCTCGCGGAAAAGCTCTTTATCCAAACCCGTAACAGCCTTAAACTGCTCTGTAATAGCGTCACCTTTCATGCTGGCTATTAGCGTTTCATCCTCAAACAGTTTAAGCTCCTCAAAATCTTGACTTATGCCCTTTCCGCGCCTTTTCAATCCACGAGTCAACTTGTAAGTTTTCCCGTTCTGAGTAAACTGCACAATAACTTTCCCAGCTTCAGCGCCTTCACGCAGCAAATACTCGAAGCTCCTGCCAAGCGGCTCACCGAACAAAGCAAAATCCACAGCATACAAGATGCTGGATTTTCCACAGCCTAAACCGCCGACAAGACAGTTAAATCCGCGTGTGAAAGGCACCGTGGACTTCACGTGCGACCGAATGTTCTCCAGCTGGACTATTTCGATTTTCACTTCAGTAGCTCCTCCAACGTCTGCTTCACCTTCTCCTCCTGCTTCTTAACTAACGGCTCAATCAAGCTAATCGCAGAACGCGCAATCCTATCAGCTTCTTCACGGCTGTATCTTTCAGTGAAAATCTGCATGAAATACTCAAACGCTTTCGTCTTCAGATCCTTAAACTCGCTTTCGAAAATGGAGCGCACAATTTCTTCTGAAACCGCGCTTTCTCTGAGCAGCACAACTGGATGTACAAGCAACGCTTTTTTAGCAGCGCTTCTAACCTGTGCTATATCCA
>CAYGYB010000150.1:0-4153 GCA_964354015.1 uncultured Candidatus Bathyarchaeia archaeon | reverse complement strand
ACATACGCACTCTTATACTTTTTCCGCATCTACACCAAAAACACGCCTTCCCCAAACACAAAAAAGACCCCTTGCACGTTTCTGCAGCTATCTATAATGGGCTGTTTCGGCGTGTGTTGGGTCTCTGAAGCGTAGATCCCCTCCCCTTTAAATGCAGTAAAGTGCCAAGTGAAGCGTTAAGGCGTCAGTTTTGGCGCTGTCTCCTTTTTCACGCTGCATTGCATTCGGCGAGTCTGAGAATGAGCAGCTTCTGCATGTTTTGATTTGGGCAACAGCATAATGTATGCGGAAACTCGGGCTTTGCTTAGCAACCCGCACTTTTTTCTGCCACAAGTCTCAGCAACTTTGTCACTCTTGTCTCGTTCACATCTTCTAACGAATAAAACTTGGTATGTCGCATTAGTTGTCCTTTACCCTCAAACAGCGCCTTCTCTTGCTCTGATAATCCTTTCACTGAAAAACCCAAGTTGACATGGTCTTTGAGCGCTACAACATAAAACTTCCCCTCGTACCAGGGCACACCCATCTTGAACTCTTCCTTGATATTTGGGAAAGTTTTCAGGATTATGCTTCTTAGTCGTTGAACAATCTCTCTCTGTGGAGGCTTCTGATTTTCAATATAATTTTCAACTTGCGTGCTCGTTTTCACCGACCTCATCAAGTCTTTTCTGGAGTTCCAACAAATAAAATGGTGGCGCTGAGATTAAAATTTTAATCCAACCAACATTCAACGATGTATCCATGAACTTAAGAAAAGAGGCAGTTACTCAGGACAGTATACTGGATTCAGTACATACAGTAGAAGATATCAGTATCAATATAGGGTATAGGTATAGTCGGAATCGAGTATGTTCTTGATATATTGTTGAATTAGAAGGCTGATTGATAAAGGCTAAAGCCCGTGGTTTTTTGTCTACGGTGTTAAATTGATTTGCCCAAACTGCAAAAATGAAGTCTTTGTCAATTTGGAAAATGGGTCTTCGCAATGCACTCGCTGTGGTTGGATAGCACAACCAAATAGATTACCTGTTCAGGTTGGTATGGATAAAAAAAACTTGAATTCGTAAGGGTTAGCGTGCTATTCTCTTTTATCTGATTTTGGAATGCCTATCCATCTTGGAGTTCTGTTCATGTATTCACGATACGTGTCTCCATACTTCCCTATGAGGTAGGGTTCTTCAACAACCACTACATAGTAGCGTAGCAAAAGAAAATTTACAATTGCCACTAATAGGAAAACCCAAGAAAGAGAGGCTATGCCGATGCTTATGCTCACCAAAACGTCACCAACATACATAGGATTTCTCGAAATACTGTAAACACCTTTAGTGACTGGCTCATCTACTGGTGTAGAGGCAAAATTCATTAACCCTGTGAACAAAAAGAGCATGACTGGCAAATATATGAGTAAACCAATAACGAACCAGACAGTGTCTAATTTTAATGGTAGGAAGATACTATAAGCATATAACAAAAGCGTAATTGCAAAATATAGATTACTCGCTGTTTTCACCTTCTTAGTAAGACTTGAGACCTCTGCAGACCCCCTTTTACCTAATATCTTGGAGCCAAGAATGGAAATAATTAGGACTGGGAGTATGAAAATCCAAGCGTTCCACAATCCCAACTCAAAAGCTGGAATAAGCAACATAGCTACCATTCCACAGTTATCACTATTGAGTATCTAAAATTTTGGGTTGGATTAAAATTTTAATCCCCAAACCCAAACGTTTACGCATATACGCTCACTCCCTATCTCTCTAACACTCACACTCTCACTCACTCTCACACTGCACACGCGCACGCACGCGCATGTTATCTACATGATAACCTCGTTACTCGCTTTTTTGAGAAATTGCCCTAAGGTTGCAAACACGCCTCGGCCTTCTTGATGCTGACTCTTAGGGCGCGCCCATCGAAAATCTTATACCTCAGGAAAAGACATGCAATATAGCGCGTGTTGAAATTGTCGCTGGAAAAGCGTTTTTCGCGCGTTGAAAAAGAGTTTAGTTTAGCAACGCTTGCGCTACTTGTTCTTAGTATATTGGCTGTAGCACCAATAATAACGCCAGCGGCGAAGGCAGCCTCATCCATAACGTTGAGTCCTACAAGCGGTTCCGTAGGGATAACAGTATCCGTCACCGGGTCGGGCTTCACATCAAACGGCCAAGTACAGATCTTCCTTAACGGCGCCATCGTCACAACGACAACGGCCACTAGCACCGGAACCATAACCACATCTTTCACGGTTCCAGACAGCGTCTCCAATGGTCTGTACAACGTTCCAGCCAAAGATGTCACCACAGGCATCTCTACCACAGCAACATTTACCGTCACAGGACAACCTTCCTCGTCAATGTCCCCCTCGCCGACTACCGTTATAGAGCAACCTTCTCCTTCGCAGTCTCCCATTCCGACACCATCCTCCACGCCCATTTCTTCACAGGCACCCACACCAACCACGAGCGCGCAAGCCGTCACTGAAAGCTACATTTTTGCAGGGAGCTGGGGTGGTCATGGCTCTGGCAACGGCCAATTCGATTTTGCTTCAAGCATTGCTGTCGATAGTTCAGGCAACGTTTACGTTACCGACAGGAGTAATCATCGTGTTCAGAAGTTTGATGGTAACGGCAACTTCATCACCAAGTGGGAAAATCAGGGTTCCGGCAACAGCCAACTTGATCCTACTGGCGTTACCGTCGATGGCTCTGGCAATGTCTACGTCGCGGATCTTGGCAATAATCGTCTTCTAAAGTTTGATGGTAACGGCAACTTCATCACCAAGTGGGGAAGTCAAGGTTCCGACAACAGCCAATTTAATAATCCCTTCGGCGTTGCCGTCGATGGTTCTGGGAACGTTTACGTTACTGAGGTGGGTAATCATCGTGTTCAGAAGTTTGATGGTAACGGCAACTTCATCACCAAGTGGGGAAGTCAAGGTTCCAGCAACGGCCAATTTATATCTCCTTCAAGCATTGCTATTGATAATTCAGGCAACGTTTACGTTACCGACTTTGGTAATAATAATGTTCAGAAGTTTGATGGTAACGGCAACTTCATCACCAAGTGGGGAAATCAGGGTTCTGGCAACGGCCAATTCGATGCTTGCTTTGGCGTTGCCGTCGATAGTTCTGGCAATGCTTACGTTGCCGATTCTATTAATAATCGTCTTCAGAAGTTTGATGGTAACGGCAACTTCATCGCCAAGTTTGGTGAAGGTCAGGGCGCCCTTCACCATCCTATGGGCATTACAGTAAATGGCTCTGGAATCGTTTACGTCACAAACGGTGATGGTGTTAATTACTACTTTCCTTCGAGTAGCCCGACGTCTTCACCTTCTGCATCGAGCTCGTCCTCTCAGTCACCTGGTCCAAGCGCGTCGGCTAGCGAAACAGCAACTCCAAAGCCGCCTCCAACAGTTCTGTTCATCGAACAGCCGTTGGTGCCGATTGCCTTAGCAATAGTTGTGATTGCCGTAATTGCTGTTGTAGTTCTCAGGACCAGACGGCACCATAGGCGGGCTTCAATTACAGAAAGTACCAAAACGAGAACTTGAATTGTGCAGCGTGCGGTATAGGCAACGTGTTTTTGGGAATTAGGAGTATTCTCTGTTCAACTTGCTCCGTACGATTTAGCGCGCACACGGAGATGGCACGTTATCTGCAAGATAACCTCGTTACACCCATTTTTGAGAAATTACCCTAAGGCATCAAAGCGCGCGCTTGTGCACGTGCTTAATCTATTGTATCATAATTGATTGTAACAGAACAGATTACGCCATTTTTTGGGTTGGGTTGGGGGTTTATTAAATTTTAGTCCAACCAACCAATGTTTTCTGAGCAGTTTTAAGTTGTATCACTCTATTGGCTGGCTACAAACGAGATTAAAGCGAAACTGAGGCGGGTAATGGAGAATAGATTAATCAGTGAATTCAGCTAGATAGTTTGTAGCGGGCGTGGAGTGGTTGACTGATTATTTGGTTGGTTGGATTAAAATTTAATCCCGCCGTTCCCAAGTCTTATGTTTTAAGTAGCAGCTGCTGCTGCGGCTGCAGCAGAAGCAGCTTCAGCAGACGAAGTCTTCCTTTTAATCTCTCTTTCAAACAGCAAGTAATGGTTGACGAAAGCTGTCGCCACGGCTACGTTACCCGTTG
>CAYGYB010000149.1:0-4197 GCA_964354015.1 uncultured Candidatus Bathyarchaeia archaeon | reverse complement strand
CAGAATTGCAAAGAATATTGCTAGATGACATGGTCACAGCCTTCGAAAATAGACTGAAAGTGTTAAACCGCGCAAACGTTAAGAGGCAATATTGTTGAATAACATCGAAGAAGAACATAGAGTACTAATCCATAAAAGCTTTATAATGAAAGCATAGAATATGGGTAAAAAGAGGCCTATGTATGAGACGTTCCAAACTTGAAATGTACATTGACATATTGAAAGTTCTGGCTCAGCGAGGCCCACTGAAGTTGACACATGTAATGTACAAGGCTAACGTTAACTGTAGCGTGCTGAAAGAATACATGGACTTCCTGATCAAGCAAGGTCTAGTGGAAGAGCGAACCATTGGAAAACGCCGCGTTGTATACGCGGTTACGCAACGAGGCATAACGGTGCTCAAATACTTCAGGGAACTGAAGCAGGTGCTGCCCATCGTGGAAGAAACTGGAAACCAAATGCCAGTACCCTTCTAAACTCTCCATTTTTCAACCCCATTAACTTTTCTATAATCAATTGCGTTTTTGTTTCCAAAATACCACTGCAACCTGAACCTTAGAAGCCCATTTGCTCAGTGCAAGCGGTGGGTTGAAGTGTCTTTGGTGTAAGTAATGTGCATAGTTGTTATGAATAATTACCAGTCTTTCGTAAGACTTAATAAACACAACATGTTTAATTCTGCTGTATATCTGCAGAACAGACGGGGAACATTTGTGGCTAACGAGGAAGCTTTAGGAAAAAAACCGTTACATGTGCTTGAAAAGATACGGGAAAATTTGGAGAGGCTGAATGAGAAAATGGAAGTCATGATTGAGCTGCAAAAGCACGGTCGGCAGGATGTTCAGCTGATGCCTGATGCGCCTTTGGATGTGATGACTTTGCTGTCTATGCCTGATCACTTGAGGAAGACAGCTATGACTATTTGCAGGTCTGGCAGAGCTACGGCTGAGGAGGTTTCTCAGCAAACGAGTCGCGCTCGGGCTGTGGAAAGTGCGTATCTGAACCAGCTTGTGCTCATGGGTTATCTTAAGAAAGAACGAAAAGGCAGAAAGGCCTATTTTTACGCTGATAGAGAAAGTCAAGGGTTGAAGTGAGAATGGGAAAAATTATTGCAGTGCATTCGTATAAGGGTGGAACGGGCAAGACTCTTCTCGCGTTGAATTTGGCAGCTTCTTTCGCTAAGCATGGGAAGAAAGTTTGCCTCTTTGATCTTGATTTTCGGGCGCCAAGTCTCGGCACAATTCTTAAAGTGGAGGATGCGGAGTGCTGGCTGAACGATTATTTAAACGGCACATGTGACATTGGCAAGGTGCTTGTGGATTTGAGCAGCAGACTTCAGGTTAACGGCAATTTCTTCGTGGGGTTGGCGAATCCGTCGACTGAGGCTATTCGGGATATGTCTGCGAAAGACAGGAAATGGGAGATGCATGCGTTGGGAAGGTTGTTGTCCCTTAGAAATACACTCTTGAACGACAAAGAGTTCGATTATTTGGTGTTTGACACGAGCCCAGGCTTGCAGTATTCCTCGATAAACGCTATAGTGGCTGCAGACTTTGTGGTGGTGGCTACAACTAGTGACAGGTCAGATGTGGATGGAACACGGCGTATGTTGCGTGAACTCTATAACTTATTTGAGAAGAAGACGGGTTTGGTTCTCAATAAAGTGCTTGATTCGGCTTCGAAATCGAATAAGGATGAGCTGCAACGTAAAGTCAAAGCTGTCTATCAAGTGCCCATGTTAGGGTTTGTGCCCTGTTTCTGCGACATTCTGAGGGCAGAGGGAAATTTCATATTCGTGCAAGATAAACCTGATCATCCCTTCACGAAGATACTGGACGAAATGACGAGGAAAATCGAAGCCAACGAAATCAACTAGCTGCACGCACATCCCTTTTTTTTAACTATTGTTTCTTGCGTTTTTGAAGTTCGTATACGAAAGCATCAACGAAACTAATGCAAAGGCTTATAGAACGCAAGAAGCACTGTGATTTCGTAATGGATGGAGAAGAGACTGTTGGATAGATCAGCGATTGTTCTGGCTGGCGGTTTTTCCAGCAGGTTCGGTCAAGACAAGGGCGTTCTGGAGCTTGCCAATAAACCATTGATAAAGCACGTTGTAGACACAGTGAAGCCTATTGTGGATGAGGTGATTGTTGTAGCTAATTCTCCGGAGCGAATAGCAAAATACGCAGAGATTGTGGCTGCAGACGTGCGATTCGCTGTTGACTCAGGCGAGCCGAATGGCCCATTGATAGGCGCTTTAACGGGCTTTGAGTCTGCCCACGGAAAATATGCTTTGCTTCTTCCTTTTGACATGCCGTTTGTTTCTGGAGAAGTTGTTTCGCTGCTTTTTGAGTTGTGCCTGAACAAGGCAGCAGCTGTTCCCAGATGGCCTAATGGGCAGATTGAGCCATTGCACGCTGTTTACCAGACAAAGGTGGCGTTGGACGCTGCACGGAGCGCTGTAAATGAAGGGAAATTGGATATGCAAGCTGTGATTGAAAGGATGCGGGGAGTGCGCTACGTCTCTACGCTTGTTATACAGCAGTTGGATCCAGATTTTAGGACGTTTTTCAACATAAACACGCCGTTGGATTTGAAGAAAGCTATGAGCATGGTTAAACCGAGAAAAGCCAAGTAGCGCCTGCATTGTCTGAACTGTGTGAACTAGTGTGATTTTTTTCTATAGCCCCCTTATTTAAACTATAAATAGGCTGAAAACATCGGGGCGTTGTTCTAGAATTTGGGGCTTGTAGGTGTCGTGTACTGTTTATGTTTTCTGAAATAGACTATTAGGCCTGAGCTGGCGGCAACTATCAGTATGGTGGAGGCGATAACGAGTGTTGTTGGTAACTGTTCAGATGAGGGCTCTGGTGTCGGCAGCGCAGTGGTGCTGTTGTCGACTTCAAAAGAGGCCATAAGCGGATAATGATCGATGTTGTTCGCACTTATCGTGTATGGTGTGTCGCCGACGCCGTCGCCGTCAGCGTCTGTACCAGCGTAGTCGCTCCAGTAGTTGCCTGCGGTACCGTTGTCCCACATGTTTCCGCCTTCTTCTGTTTTCATCCTGAATGGCGAATTTTCACTGGGAATCGACACTTGCGGTTCTCCTTCTTCTTGGTTGTGGATGAAGTTGTTATGGTAAATTACGTTATTGTTTTGGCTTCCTTTAAGTTGGAGGCCAGAACTGTTGTTGTTAGTGATTATGTTTTCGATGATGCTGTTTTTGGTGGAATCTTCGATTAGGATTCCGATTTTGTTGTTTGCTATCGAATTTTTGGAAATGGTGTTTTCGGTTGAATTTTCCCAAAGCTGAATTCCGTAGAGACCATTGCTGGTTATGGAGTTTGCAATAATCCTGTTTTTGTATGCTTCAAGTAAGAATACGCCAGTTCCATTGTTCTCTGCTATGGTGTTTTGCTCTATTGTGGTGTTGATGAGTCCGCCTAAATATATGCCGTTGCCCGTGTTAGTTATGCTGTTTCCAGAGATGACGTTGTTCTGTGAAGGACCAGCAACAAAGCAAATACCGTTCTCGTTCTGCCTCATGTTGTTTAATGATATGCTATTGTCTGAAGAACGACGAGCGTCTATGCAGATGTCATTACTTTCTAGATTGTTTTCAGTAATGACCAGATTTGAGGCTTTATAGAAGTAGATGCCTGAGTCACTGTGGCTTATATGGTTCTTGGTTATTAGCGAGTTAGTGGTGGAAATCAATAATATTCCTTGCCCATTATGGGCTAAATCCAAGTTTTGAGCGGTCATGTTTGTGCAGTTTATGAGGGCTACATAGCCGGCGTCAAAGGGAACCGTTTCACCTTGTTTGTCAATCCAGTAAATGATGGGTTTGTCGTCAACAGTGTTCGATGAATCAATGTCGTTTATGTATATGTTCGGGACTTCGGGGCTAACTTGAACATGGTCGAATACGCATAAGTTACGAATGTTATTCTTCATGCGGTTGTTTCTGAGTACATTAAACTGGGAATAGGCTATGTACACACCATAATAGTTGTCTGTTACAACGTTGTTCTCAAGTCTATTATTGCTGGAAGTCCCAAGGAAACTAAAAAGTTGAATGCCGTATGCAAAACCGCTGATTTTCGTATTCCTCACCGTTACGCCCTGTCGATTCATAACGTAAATTCCGACGGGGTCACCATATCCTCGGAGGGTGTATCCTCCCCCATCAAG
>CAYGYB010000148.1:0-4198 GCA_964354015.1 uncultured Candidatus Bathyarchaeia archaeon | reverse complement strand
ATGCGGCTCCAAAATGGACTATTCAGGACCTTTATGGCTGGAAAAAATGTTTGACAAGCAATTTTGCGAGTTACTGGCTAAAGAAAACACGCATAAAGCGTTTAAAAACAGCGGGAAAATCGCGAAGCTCCTGTCTTTAGCCACAGCTGAGGCTGATGCGCCTGTGATGTATTATGTTGTGGACAAAATCAGCAATAAGCTAGCGTTGCCTGTGCCTTCAGTTGGCGCGCTACTTCAAGCTCTGCGCGATAATGATTTCCAAGCGTTTCCAACACATTTTAACTCTCGCGGCATAAGAACAGATGCTCCCGCGTTGACGATGCAGAAGTTCCTGCAAAAAATTGTGACTGGCGCTTAGGCAGCAGAATTATTCTTGACAGCAGGCAACAAAAGTTTAAGAGCAGAAAACAAGTAGTTACAAAGAAAGGTGAATCTGATGGCTGAACGAATTGCTGTAATAGGCGCAGGAATGATGGGCAGCGCCATAGTGAAAAGCCTGCTGAAAAGCGGGTACTCAGGAAAAATTACGGCAACCGACTTCCAACTGGAAAGAATTAAAGAAATGGAAAAACTAGGCGTAAACGCAACTTCGGATAACCGCAAAGCCGCAGCCAAATCAGACATCGCCTTCATTGTTGTGAAACCCGCAGACGTGGAAAAAGTCCTCAACGAAATACACAAGGAAATAGCAGATAAACTAGTAATCTCCGTAGCCGCAACTGTTCCCTTAAAGTTTCTGAAGAAAACTGTTCCCGAAGCCCGCTTCGTCAGAATCGTGCCCAACGTCGCCGCGCTAGTTCAAGCATCATACACAGCTTACGCGTGCGACGCAGACGTAACGGAAGAAGACAAAACCACAGTCAAAGCACTACTGAACATGATGGGCATATGCGCGGAAGTCAACGAGAAATACATGGACGCCATAACCGCCCTAAGCGGCAGCGGACCAGGCTATCTCTCTATAATAGTCGAAGCTTTAATGTACGCGGGGTTACGCGCAGGCTTGCCTAGAGAAGTAGCTTTATCCAGCGCAGCACAAGCAGTCATGGGCACTGGCAAGCTCGTCATTGAGTTGCAGGAGCATCCTGCCAAGATAAGGGACATGGTGACTACGCCGGGTGGAACAACAATTGAAGCCATATACGAGCTTGAAGGAAGCCAGGTTAGGCAGGCGCTGATGCGTGCGGTTGAAGAGGCAGCTAAAAAATGCAGCATAATCCGCGAGAAACTAGGCTTGGACTCGCAGTAACCGCTTGCTACACTGTGTTCTGAAATGTTTGAAGCAGTTATCTTTGACTGGGATGGAACTTTAGCTGATACTAGGCAAATGGTTGTTGCGTCTTTCCAGAAAGCCCTCAACGGAACACACTGCACTATAAGCGATGAGTTCATTGCGCGGCGCATTGGAATTGGCGCAGCAGAAACCTTCCGAGAAATACTGCGTACATCAGGAATAAGTTTCGACGAGGCACTGGTTAGGTTTCTTGTGGATAAGAAGATTCAAGCTGAAATCGATTTGAGCAGCAGGGTGAAACTGTTCTCTGGAGCCATGGAATTGCTGGCGTCTCTGCGCGGCAAGGTTAAGCTGGCTTTGGCTTCGATGAATAACCGCGGCGTCATTGACCACATGCTCGCTGTGATGAATGTGCGGAGGTTCTTTGATGTCGTTCTCACGGTAGACGAGGTGCACAATTCGAAGCCTGATCCTGAAATTTTCTTGAAGAGTGCATTGAAACTGGAGAGTCGCCCGGAGAAATGCGTGGTTGTGGAGGACTCTATTTTCGGCGTTGAAGCCGCTAAAAGAGCGAAAATGGGTTGCATTGCGGTTCTGACAGGCGTGTATTCCCGAGAAGAGCTTGAGAAAGCAAATCCAGATTTAATCGTCAATTTGTTAAATGAAAGAGCTGCGATTCTCAATTTCGTTCTCCAGTAAACCAACATTTTGCTTCGTCGTGCTTTTTCTCCGCCAAATATTAAAATATCCTTCAGTCATAGAATTGCTTGTTGATTTCATGAACGTTCCGAGGATAGTCATAGCAGGTGCCTGCAGCGGTGTTGGCAAGACAACCATTTCTGTAGGACTGATGAGCGCGCTCAGAGACGCAGGCTTCACGGTTCAAGCATTCAAAGTCGGTCCAGACTACATTGACCCCTCTTATCACAGGGCAGTGACTGGGCGACCTGCAGGAAACCTTGACGCTTGGATGGTGCCTCAAGACCAAATAGTAGAACTGTTCAGGCGCGAAGCATCTTCTGCTGATATGGCAGTAGTGGAAGGTGTCATGGGACTCTATGATGGATTGAGCGGAGTGGACGAGACAGGAAGCACTGCGCAAATTGCCAAGATTCTCCGCTGCCCTGTACTCTTGGTTATTGACGCTTACGCTATGGCGCGGTCAGCCGCAGCCGTGGCGCTGGGTTACAAGAAATTCGATGAAAACGTCAAATTATCGGGAATTATCCTGAACAGGGTTGGAGGCGCCTCTCATGCAGCGTGGTGCAAACAGGCAATTGAGGGCGCTACGGGGATACCTGTTATTGGCTCATTGCCTCGCAACGAGGAAATTGAGTTGCCTGAAAGGCATTTGGGGTTGATTCCAACGCCTGAGAAAGAGCCAGTAGAAAAGTTTTTTTCGAAAACTACAAGCTTCGTTCGCAGCAATGTAGACTTAGAAGCGGTTATCAAGATTGCCAAGTCGGCTCCCGAACTTCCCGAAGTCAAGCATCCGATTTACCCTGCAAAAAAGTATCCCAAAACCGTGGCTATTGGGGTAGCGTTTGATGAAGCCTTCAATTTTTACTACTCAGGCAATCTTGACTTGCTTGAGGCTTACGGTGCGCAGCTCAAATATTTCAGCCCGATTCATGATAAAGTTCTTCCGGCGGATGTTGGCGGGTTATACATTGGTGGGGGCTTTCCTGAAATGCTTTCGAAAGAACTGGAGGTGAACGGAGCCATGCAGAGAACCATTAGAAAAGCAGCTGACAGCGGCATGCCCATCTACGCTGAATGCGGCGGTCTAATGTACCTTACAGATTCAATAGTGGATTTTGATGGCAAATCCTTCAGGATGGCAGGTGTGCTGCACGCTAAAACGGTAATGGTGAAGAAGGTTTTGCTGAACTACGCTCTTGCCGATGTTACACGAGATAATCCGTTATCTAAGGCAGGAAGCCATTTGAAAGGACATGAGTTTCACTCTTCCAAAATAATTGATGTGCCCGCTGACGCGGAGTTTGCCTATACCTTGAGAAGGGGCGAGGGCGTTGATGGGAAACATGATGCGTGGCTGCAACAGAACGTGTTAGCTTCTTATATGCACATCCACTTTGCTCAAGACGCAAAAATAGCCCAAAACTTCATAGCCAGCTGCAGACAGCACAGACACAAATGACTAATTTTGGATTGACAGAAGGCTCTGACATAGAAGATTCTTCCATAAGCGTTATTTAGACATGCACATAAAAGTAAAAGATGGAGAAAGGAGAATGGGCGAAGGCCGACTGACTTCTGTCAGTCAAGTCATCTGTGACCATGCAAAACAGAGGCTGTACACGCAGAGACACTTCGACATACTGAACGGGTTTGAGCTTGTTGCGACAAGATGCTGCAATTGCCATAAGACCATTGCTTTGGAAGTGAAAAGGCTAGGATAGTCGCTCATCCTAGCCTCTTTGCTCGCCCGAACTGCAAGGCAAAGGCTAAAACCTCTAAGATTCACGGAATATCGCGTTTTACCTTGAGTTCGTGTTTCACGAAGCTTTGTTGTTGATTTGCAATTCATAAGCGTAATATTTTAAGGCAAAGACAATTGCATGTTGCGTGAAGCAGGTATGACAAGTGCGTTTTCCGCGGCGGCACGTAAATCAGCAGGCGTTATCTTAATCATGTGTCTCTTTTCATTAAGCCTCGTGTTTTTGGCATTTTCAGAAATCGCATGTGCAACAGCAGACGATTACATAGTTGCCAGAGTTGATGGAAGCGTCTCAAAAGTCTGCCAGCTGGTTGGAGATTGGGATATGGAAAGAAACGAGTCCACAACAAGTTTGACTTACACTCGGTACGGTGTAGCTGGCACTGACCTTGGCGTTTCATTTGAGCACAACGGTGAACTTGTATTTCTCTTCGGCGACACAGTTGGACGCAACGCTTATCCAGTTTCTGGCAAAGATGACAGCTTTGCACACACAACAGATT
>CAYGYB010000147.1:1964-4200 GCA_964354015.1 uncultured Candidatus Bathyarchaeia archaeon | reverse complement strand
ACGCTACCGTGTACTTTGCAGTTGCCATGTCGCTGATTAGCGGCGAAAACGCGGCAGTGCCTGATGAGCTTTCTGCAGACGCGAACTTCTATTTAAACGAAATATACGCAGAGGAACCCCAATTTGTTTGGGCTGGGGCATGGACGTACCCAGAGGACTATGTAGACTTGCAATATGATTTCACTCAATTTACCGTTAGAGGACACTACCTAGGCACACCAAGACTTGAGCAGTACTTCCGTACACTGATGTGGTACGGCAACTTACCAATTTGTGTCCCCCGTAGCGACGAAACCTACACTTGGATCGTGAGCCACATAGACGACCCAGCAATTGTTTATGTACGAGACATTCTCAAACAAAATCCACTTTACTTTGACGAATGGCTGACAGTGTACAACGTCACAAGCGTGCTCGTAGGAGAAAGCGACTCGATAAACCCGCTCTATCTCGAGACAGCGCTTCACAATGTTTTCGGAGACAGAGACCAGTACATCGATGTGGTCGCGGCATCAGGCGGCTTGGTAGCGCTCAGGACTGAACTTGCCAAACCAGAATACGCGCAACAAATACTGGGGCAAGCGGTGCGTTCGAATATGGGTGCCCAAATGAGGTATCCAATAATTTTTCAGTTTATGGGTCAACGCTACGTGCCTGACTCGTTCATGTTCCAGATGCTGTGCTGGGACAAAACCGGGCGTAACTCACTTGGGGAAAAGCGCATAATGCCTAAGGGTTTGGACGTTTTCGCCGTTTTAGGCTCCGAACGTGCCTATGAACTGTTGACTCCAGATTTCGATTACAGCAACTACCCTGCTAATTTGGCGGCGCTGACTAGCAAATTCGACAACTTGACAGAAGAGGAATGGACACATTCTTCATACATGGCATGGGTCCACTCTTTGCAGAGTCTGATAAACGTGGAATATGATGCCAGTTACCCCGAGTTTATGAGGAACCTCGCGTGGAAGGACGAGAAACTCAACACAGCGCTTGGAAGTTGGGCTCAACTTAGGCATGACACATTGTTATACGCAAAACAACCATACATACCAACATTCGTTTGCAGTTACCCAGAAGCCTTCGTCGAACCTAACCCCACCTTTTATTCCAGAATGCAGCAACTGAGTGAAAGAACGATTGCAGCAATCAACATGCTGCCCACCAACAGTGTGGCGTCAATACCAATGTTCTCGGGTTATGAGCCGGAACCAAGCACAATAATTATGGATTCGCTGGAATCAATAAGGGACATCACCCAAAAACTCGAAAACATATCCACTAAAGAGTTGGCGCAGCAGCCACTGACAACTGAAGAAATCGATTTCCTAAAACAGATAGCATATACCCAAGCGATAGGTGGTTCAGGCGGGCGCAATCCCGTGGGCTGGTATGTAGACGCAATCACCTTTATTGCTGAGGCAGCAAACTACACCTCCTTGCTGCAAGTCCCGGTTATAGCTGATGTAGCTACGTTTCCCCCTGGCGACATAGAGTATCCGCCTCAAATACTGCATGTTGGTGTAGGCGGCGTGAACGCGCTTGTGGTTTTGTATCCGATGATTAATGGAACACTGGCGGCAGCCGTAGGACCAGTCTTCTCATACTACGAGTTTCCATTAATAGGAACAAAGCGCCTGAACGACGACGAATGGAAAACAATGCTCACATGGAGCAATCGCAGCGAATACCTTCCATCGTGGATCAACGACGTTTACGGAAGGACGGAGCCGTTCCTCGTGCCTGAGCAAATAACAGCAGTAGTGCTAATAGCGACAATGGTGATCACTTCCTTATCTATGGTCTACCTGAAGAAGATAGGTAGAATGAAGAAAACCCATTTACGCACATGAATTCCTGCAAAAACCCGTAGTCCTCTATGCGGTACAAGTGACTCTTGCAGCTGCAATCCGAGGAACCGAAGCCCGCTACTGCTTCGCCTCTTTCGCCAATTGCTTTGGCAACCGCGCATTCTTCAGCTTTAGCAGCTTGCTTATGGAACACTGCTATAATTTTTGTCGCGTCATTGTCCAGTAGATAATCAATGTGCCAAAACTTGCGCTTTTCTTTTCTGATATGGCGGCGCACGCGTTTTTCCAGATTATTCTGCGCAGAGCCAACGTACGCGTACAACCCCTTTTTGAACGTTAATTTGCCCAACGCGCCCACCTGCACGGCAACATCGCTGCTTAATTGGATGATTAAGATGTAAATGCCCTTCAAAACCCTCAACCGC
>CAYGYB010000147.1:0-1864 GCA_964354015.1 uncultured Candidatus Bathyarchaeia archaeon | reverse complement strand
ATCGCTGCTTAATTGGATGATTAAGATGTAAATGCCCTTCAAAACCCTCAACCGCCCTTTTTCTTGGACAACATGCCTAAACTGAGGCTACAGCACCTGCTTCAATGCGTCTTCAAGCTCTTCAAAACGCTTCACTATCTTATCAGAGTGCACTACAATCCACGGGCTCAAGCAAGCCATATCTGAAACAACAATTACTTTTTTGCCTTTGCGTTTAGCGTAAAAAAGCTCCATGCACGCTCCAGCTGACAGCTGCGGCAAATAAGCAATCAGCACGTCGCATCTTTCAGCATCCGCAAGGTCTCGTCCAACAAAATCCTCTGCTGGAACCTTGCTCCACCAGCGTGGCTCATCTTTTCGGTAAATTGTTTTTTCCCGAAGCCACGGGTCAATCGCTTCACAGCCTAAACGAGCACAAATTTCGCTTATAATCTGCCTGTAAGACTGCTCGTTCTCCCTGCCTTGAATTGGACCCGCGATGAAGATTTTCTTTTTCACGGCTGACTACACAGGCTTCCTTAGTACTTTACGCTTAGGTATAGCAGCACAGTTAAGGCTACAAACTCTAATAGGTCTGGCAACAACGCAAAGGGTCCTAAGCCAAACAGTGCGAAGCCAGAAGCCCTAATCACCATGGGGTTCGACGTGAATTCTTTTATGAGAAAAACTATCGAAAACATTAGCAGTCCAATGGTGAACGGTGACCGCGTTTTCCTGTATATGTCCGCGTACGTGAGCATCAGGAAGGATAAGAGAGCTATGTTGAGCGTGGAAAACACTGTTTTTGCTATATAGAAAAATTCTATGTCGCCGGGATTAGTTCCAGGGCGTGGTATCGGCGCCCAAGGAGACTGGGGATTATAAAATGTTAATGCAGCCCATAATCCTGCTAAAAGAGCGACTGCTACTAAGGTTACTAGTACTACTATCCAAATCAACACGTTCTTGTTCATTTGATTTTCCATCTAGTTCTTCTCCTTTTTTTACTTTTTCCACATTCTCTTCAGAATCTCCTCGAATAGCGCATAGTTCTCCTCCATTGCCGTGGACAAGAAATACGTTACGCCATATCCTTCTCCAGCCGTAGTGATTATTTTGTTTTTCTCAAGAACATCCAAGTGGTGCCTAATTGTTCTATAATCCATTTTAAGCTGGGTCGCCAACTGGTTTGCATTCTGCGGGGTCTCCTTCAGTATCTCAATTATTTTAGCTCGAGTCGCGCCACCTCTCGTGCCAGCAATTAGCCACCCAAGAAGATACTTGAAAGGACGCCCGCTCACAACCATCCATATCGCCCGTATACACGAGGAGTTTCAATAAACTATCTGCACTCAGGTAATAAATATTCTCACTTTTCTGCACAGTTAAACTCGGACAGAGGGCATCATTAGATTTGGAACAGAATTGGGTACAATTCTGAAAAAGTGTTTAATAACTCTTCTCCGCTGAGCATGGAGACAACCAAAAAGGAGAATGGTGAAAACGGACAGAACCATGGTCACAAAAATATTGCCAACAAACACAGCTAAAAAAACACCCGAACCCCTCTCATTCCATTCTCTCTTTTTGGTTGTCCCCTTTTTCTGGAAAGCTTTGAACGGTGAATAAAATTGGGCATAG
The DNA here is from genome assembly GCA_964354015.1 of uncultured Candidatus Bathyarchaeia archaeon. Lineage (GTDB taxonomy): Archaea > Thermoproteota > Bathyarchaeia > Bathyarchaeales > Bathycorpusculaceae > JAOZHU01. Next base: position 244 of record CAYGYB010000147.1, on the reverse strand, counting down.
TAACTAGAGCTATTAGGAATATTTCAAGACGCAAAATGAGAGCGTTATTAGTAATCATTGCCTTGGGCTTTTCCATGGCTATTATGATTTCGATTCCCGCTGGCATCACAGCGAACCAAGAATCCACGCTGGGGCTAACTGAAGACCTCGGCGCCACAATCACTCAGACCCAAGCAACAATCAACCAAACATTAACACAAATCGACTGCAGTCTTACGCCAAGCATGGAAGGCTTCGGCTTTGC
>CAYGYB010000146.1:0-4246 GCA_964354015.1 uncultured Candidatus Bathyarchaeia archaeon | reverse complement strand
AGACTCATTCGTTTGAGGGTTTGAGGTACGTGTCTGACCCCGTGGTTACGGTTGCCGTTGAGCCTGAGGATGTTAAAGATTTGCCATTGTTTGATAAGGTAATGCACAAGTTGACGACTGAGGATCCGAACGTGCATTTTAAGATGGATAAGGAAAGCGGCGAATTCTTGTTAAGCGGTATGGGTGAGCTTCACTTGGAGATTACGGCTTACCGCATGCAGGAAGCAGGTTTGAAGGTGAAGCTTAGCAAGCCTATTGTGATTTACCGTGAAACTATCAGTCATGATTACCGCGGTTCGGCTGTGATGGGTAAAAGTCCTAACAAGCATAGCAAATTGTGGATTACGATGGAGAAGCTGCCTGAGGAAGTTATTGAAGCGATTAAGGCGGATAAAGTTACTGAGATGCAGACTCGTGATGAGCGTCAGAAGAACCTTAAAGCGCTTGGCTGGTCAACAGAGGATGCACGCAGCGTCATAGCCATTGAGGAAAACAACATTCTTGTGAACAGGATCAAGGGAAGACAGTACGTTGAGGAAGTTTTAGACCATGTTAAATCGGGTTTCCGCGAGGCAGTGCACACTTGTGTTTTGGCGAAGGAGCCTGCTTACGGGTTGAAGATTAACCTTGAAGACATAACCGTGCACGAAGACCCAGTGCATAGGGGTCCAGCGCAGATATTGCCTATGACTTGGCGTCCGATTTGGTGTGCTTTCCTGCTGAGTGAACCGAAGCTTTTGGAGCCATTGATAAGCTTCGAATGCAAAGTTCCGAACGATTTTGTCAGTCCAGTCATAGGCTTAGTGCAGAAGCGCCGTGGCAAAATCTTGGACATGACGAACGACGAGGACATGGTTATTGTTAAAGCGGAGATGCCTGTTTCAGAATCCTTTGGAATTGCTGATGAACTGCGTTCTTCCACGCAGGGCAGAGCTTTCTGGGCTACGCAGTTCAGCCGTTGGGCACCAGTTCCAGAACAGATGCAAGCAGAAACGATAAAGGCAATTAGAGAACGCAGAGGCTTGTCACCGACACCACCGAAAGCAGACGAATTCTACGAAGCAGAATAAGCAGCGACAATCCTTTTCCTTCTCTCTTTTCCCAGTTTTCTACCTGCGAGCCTTTTTCAAACAAGCTACGTGCAGTGTGCTGTTTAGGTAACCTATGGAAAATAGCCTTCTATCGTTTTCTGAACTGTGAACTAGTGCGTGGAAAAGTCTATAGCCCCCTTATTTATACTATAAATAGGCTGAAGTGGCTGTGCGGGATAGACCCTCCATAGGTTTCTGCATTGATTGATTATTAGGCGCCAAATATGAAAGGGGAGAGCATGTGATTTTCCGAGTTGGAATCTGTGTTTGAGTTATTAATGATTTGGCAAATTTTATAAACTTACACCAAGCATTTCTACGTAGAGGGAACAACGTGAAAGGCGCAATCGTCTTCCTAGCTGCGTTCTTGCTGTTTCTAGTCATAACTTTAGGGTATTCGGGTCTTCCTCCTGGGAGACAAATCTACGATGCCATTGTAGGCGCAGAATCAGACTACCTTGTGAGCGGTATACCAGTCACAGCCTTGGCAATCGGCGTCTTCAACGGAGTAATCTACGGCGTCATAATCTACGTAGTATACTGGATACTCACCAGCTACGTGTTCAAAAAAGAACCAACCGCCAAGGTCAACGTCCAAACCACATAGCAACATCACCGTTCCAAACAGCCTATTCCTCCTCTTTTTTCCATCATAGTTACTTACACAACTATATGCCAGCCGCTAAAAACATTGGAAACGAGCTGGTGTGTTGATTGCAGCCTGTTTGCCCTTTTCCACTTGCAGTCCAGCAAACTTTATTTTCCCCGTTCGGCAAGTTTCTATATGGGTTTTGCGTGTCTTCTGAAAATCAAAAAGCGAAAAAGCTGCCGCCAAATCAAACGCCTATAAAGCGGATTCTACGGTGGGGAATAGACCACCCAGGCATCGCGTCTGCAAATCCAAAGCTTGACTTGAAAACTTACACGTTAACCATCGACGGCGAAGTGGCAAATCCCGTGAAGCTCAGCTGGACTGACATTCTAAAGCTTCCCAAAACCGTGTCAGTAAGCGATTTCCACTGTGTTGAAGGCTGGAGCGTGCTCAACTGCAAGTGGGAAGGCATCAAGTTCAGCGAAATAACTCGCTTAGCTAAGCCAGCGGAAACAGCCAAGTTCGCCACGTTCGAGTGCGCAGACGGCTACACAACTTCATTGACGCTCGCTGAACTCGCAGAAGACAACGTGCTATTGGCTTACAGGCTGGATGGGAAAGCGCTGGAGGAAGGCTTAGGCTTTCCATTGCGGCTGGTTGTGCCCAGCAGATACGCTTACAAAAGCGCTCTGTGGGTCACGCGTGTGCGCTTCACCAGCAAGAAAGAACTGGGTTACTGGGAGAAACGCGGCTACAGCGACACAGCTGACGTGTGGAAGAATGACCGCTTCTCACGCTAGAACCCCGCTGGCTACAGCGACATTCAAAAATGTTTATTAAGTATTACGACATTTACTGTGTTCCCCGCGAGAACAAAAGAGAGGAAAAAAATGCATCGCAACTCAAAGGCAAAACTTGACACCTGCACTGAAATGCCGTTGCAAAATGCTGTCACTGTAATAGACAGCAACGCTTCAACTGCGCCTCTGGAAAAAAGAAAAAAAGACGCAGACAAACCCCTCTACCTCAAAAGAGTTTAGGCATCAAAATCACTTTTATACCGCAACCGTTCTCCTTCTAGGTTAAACAGCAAGAGAGGTTAAACAATGCAGTTTACTGAAGCGAAACTCGGAAGAATCTTCGTGTTAAGATTGCATGACGGCGACCGTTTGCCAGAAGTCCTCGAACAGTTCGCCGCTCAGCATAAAGTCTCCACAGCGCTTTGCTTCTTTGTAGGCGGCGCCAAAGAAAAAAGCCGCGTCGTCGTAGGACCAAAAGACGGTAACGCGTTACCGCCAGAACCCATGGTTACGCTTCTCAATGGAGTGCACGAGGTCTGCGGCGTGGGCACAATCTTCGCTGACGAGGAAGGAAAACCGAAGCTGCACATGCACGCAAGCTTCGGAAGGAAAACGAGCACGGTCACAGGTTGCGTGCGCATGGGCGTTGACGTATGGCGCATAGGCGAAGTAGTCCTACTGGAGTTGACTGGTGGGAAAGCGCGCAGAGTTAAGAACAAGGAAACAGGTTTCGATTTTTTAGAAATCCCATAGCCAACGCTACGTCTCGCCCAAGGGAGTCTCGAAGTTCAATTAGTCTAATATATTCTATTCAAGAATGTGATATCTTGTAAGGATGGCAATGAGAAAGCACAAGTGGATGCTAATTATCCTCATTTCTCTTATTCTAATTCAATCATACTGTATGTCTTTAGCCTCAAGTACCAGCACCAGTTCTAGCACCGACGAATGGGCGATGTTCCGTCATGATCCAAGCCACAGCGGCTACTCACCTGATAACAGTCCAACGAATTCCGTCAAACTCTTGTGGACTTATACAACAATGGCAGCTGTTGTGTCTTCCCCCGCAGTAGCTAACGGCTGCGTTTTCGTAGGTTGCAATGATGGAGCTGTTTTCTGTCTCAACTCCTCCAACGGTGAACTAGTGTGGTACCACTACCCAACCGGAAGTAAGGTGGAGTCGTCGCCTGCCATCGATAATGGGTGTGTCTACATAGGCTCCAGTGATGGTAACGTTTATGCTTTGAACGCTTCTAACGGCATCAAACTCTGGAATTACACTACCGGCAACGAGGTTGAGTCGTCTCCTGTTGTTGTCAACGGCGTAGTCTACATAGGCTCCAGTGATGGTAACGTTTATGCTTTGAACGCTTCTAACGGCATCAAACTCTGGAATTATACCATCGGCAGCGAGGTTGATTCGTCGCCTGCTGTCTCAGATGGCGTAGTGCACGTTGCCACTGACGACTTTCATGTTTACGCTCTTAATGCGTCTACAGGTGATGAAATATGGCGCCGCCACACTGGAAGTACTTTCTCCTCTCCTAGCGTATGCAATGGTTACGTCTACATAGGCTCATACGACGGTTACGTTTGCGGTTTGAATGCTTCCACAGGTGCCAAGATTTGGGAATATCAAACGGAAGATTCAGTGACCTCTTCTCCGGCTGTCGCTTATGGATGCGTTTATGTAGGCTCCGAGGACAACAACGTTTATTGTCTAAATGCTTCGAACGGCAAGAAAATATGGCAGAGTCCAACGG
>CAYGYB010000145.1:3231-4351 GCA_964354015.1 uncultured Candidatus Bathyarchaeia archaeon | reverse complement strand
CCTCCACGATGCCAACGTGGCGATCGTACCAGACTGATCTACCAGCCCTCAGCACACTAAGCACAAACAAAAAACATTTAAGCATTATGCATTGCTCAAGAGGAGATAGCATTTATCAAGAGCGGGTTCGAATCCAGGTCCGTCCGCTAAATAGAATGTCTAAATCCATGTGTGTTTTGTTTCTTTTACTTCGTCAAAGTGCGGGTCGTCTGAGAGTATTCTCGCGTTGTTTGCTATGGCGGTTGCGGCTATTATGCAGTCGCCTATCGGCACGTTTCTGTATTTGCTTTTTAAGAAGCCTGCTTGCTTGGCGATTGGCGGGGTTAAGTTTTGGATTTGGAGTCCGCTTTGGGTTAGGGCTTCATAGCGGCTTTCAGCCATGTCTTTTCCTCTTTTTTCGCAGGTGATTTGGATGATTTCAGCTATCACTATGGTGGGTAGTATGCCTTCATTTTTTGCGACGAGGTCCTGTAGTTTTCTGGTGGCTCTTTTCTTTGAATCTATTTTGTTGGAATAGAAATATTCAACTAGGAATCTGGTGTCAAGCACTTCTCTCAAGCTTAGTACTCTTCTCTGAGTTTTTCGATTTCCTTCTTTATTTCCTCAGGATTGCCATACTGTGCGTCTATGCCTGCCATGTCCTCAAGTTTTGGAACAATTTTAAACAATACGCCCTTTTCAGTGGCTTCTACGACGAGGTTGTCCCCTTCTTTGATTCCAAACTTCTTTCTCAGCGCTGCTGGAATCGTAGTTTGCCCTCTTCTCGTTACTTTCACGACGTTTCGCACATGCAGCACCTCAGACAATAAAGCACAGGTACTACCATAAAAAACTTTCCTATTTTATACAATAAATAGGATTATTTCATTTGCTCAGGATAATGACAGGACTCATAAAAGAGGACATGCCAGTGCAGCATTATCTGACAAAAGCCTTTTAACAATAGCATACTTTCAGATTATATGGGATGAATAATGTTCGCAACATTTCATTTGAAGCACTCACGGTTCAAGTTTCGGAGAATCAGCTTAGTCATATTTACTGCCTCACTATGCTTTGCTTTGTTGGCGATTCTGGCTTTTCAGCCTTCTGTAAAGGCTCAAACAGACGAAGACTTAGC
>CAYGYB010000145.1:0-3131 GCA_964354015.1 uncultured Candidatus Bathyarchaeia archaeon | reverse complement strand
TCACACGCCAACTACTTCCGCCCTTATCAGGGCAAAATAGGCATAGAAAATGACGTTGTGGGAAACGACGGCAAAACCATAACCGCAGACCAGCTTAATCTAGTGCAGCTTAACAGCCAGAGTTGGCTGGAATACAAGGGACGCTGGGGATACTGGGGCACAGAGCAAGAAGTAGCCTTAGGCAGAGCAGGGCCACTCGGACCAAAATATAACCAAGACGGAATCAGATGGGCACAGCCCAGCACGTATTTGGCATCAACGTTTCATGTTGACGGCACCTACTTTATTCTCTCTTGGTTAGTAGCCAACTTCCTGTTGCTTCTCCTTATCTATATTGTTGCGCGGAGCGCATGGAAAATCTGGGACATAGTTAGATTGCAGAGAAGAGGCGGGCTTTTGGTTGGCAGGTTCCTTAAGGGACGCGTCGGCATCGGACTGATAATCGGCATAGTCGCCATAATCATAACTGCTGTAGCATTGTTCGTGCCTTGGTACAGCATAACCGCATCATCTGAAACTGGATCTTTAGCGCAGGAAGGCGGTGTCACTTTGATGACTTTAGACGGCGTTAACGGCATCGCTGTCAACCTGTTTCTGGGCGCTGGCAACTCTGACTCAACATCCGGCTACGTGAATCTTTTCTCAGCAATGATGCCCTTCGCCATAATCCTAGCCGCAAGCGTCGTGCTGCTGACACTTGACGTGATAGGCGTAAAAGACGGCAAAAATCTTGGAAAAAAGCTCATGATCGGCGTGATCAGCACATTATTACCTGTCATCCTCATCATAGTGTTCGTTTCTCAGCTGTCAGCTTTAACGCCCCTCGTAGCAGGACTTTTGCCGGGTCAAGGTGTTCCAAGCCAAGTTGAAAGCATGGTGCGCGCCATCTCAGCCAGCCCAATGGGCGGAGCTGCCACATCGCAGTTCCCAGTCGTTGGCTCAACCACGGTCAACTGGGGCTTAGGCATCGGAGCGTACTTGTTCATTGTGGCTGCCGTGCTGAGAATAATCGGCGGAATCATAATGTACTCAGCGCCAAACCTGCAAAACCAAGACTTGCGAAAAGAATCACCGCTGCCTCCGCCACCGCCCCCACCACCGCCGCCGCCATCGCAACCACCACAATACGTTACAATAACGCCTCCTGCTCGCTGAAACACAATTTCCCCCTTTTTCCTTTTCTACAGCGAATGCTGTACCTGAAGGCTCAACAACTTTTTTATTCCACATTGCAGCATTTTCACATAGGAAAAAAATTTAAGAGGTCAAATTTATGAAGGCACTTTCCGTAAGCAGCTCCGCGTTTGAAAACAACACGCTTATCCCAGCTAAATACACATGCGATGGCGACGACGTGAATCCGCCTTTAACAATTGAAGGCACACCTGAAGAAGCAAAAAGCTTAGTTCTAATTGTTGACGACCCTGACGCGCCCCGCGGCACATGGGACCACTGGATCGTGTGGAACATTCCGCCCGCTGGCAAAATAGCGGAGAATACTGTGCCGGGAACCGAAGGATTAAACACTGATCGCCAGCACGCGTATGGCGGACCTTGCCCTCCATGGGGGACGCACAGGTACTTCTTCAAAGTTTACGCTTTAGACGTAATGCTTGACTTAAGCCCGAACTCAACCAAGAAGGACGTGGAAAAAGCGATGCAGGGTCACGTGCTTGCAAAAGGCGAGCTTGTCGGTCTTTACCGTAGATCCCGATGAAGTGCGCGTTATTCCTAAGTGAAATGATATAGGCAACTTTCGCCCTAGAGCATAAGCTATGGAGACCAAACAGCTTTATCTCTACGACAGTTACCAAAAGGAGTTTGAAGCCAAAATCCAAAGCGTAGCTGGAAGCAATGTGGTCCTCGACCAGACGGCTTTTCACCCGTTAACAGGCGGCGTAGCCCATGACACAGGATACATAGTAAAGGGCAATATCCAGCGTCGCGTTCTGCGAGTGGAGATAAACAGGGAAACCAAAGAGATAACGCACGTTCTCGACGCGGCAGGCGGCTTAAGCATAGGCGATGTGGTGAAGGGCACGCTGGACTGGGAAAGAAGACACAGGCTAATGCGTTTACACACTGCAGCACATCTGATTGCAGCTATAATGTACAGGGACTACAGCGCGTTAATAACTGGCGGTCAAGTGGATTGTGAGCAGGCAAAGTTGGATTTTAACCTGCCCAGAACTGACCGAGAAGTATTTGAAGACGCTGTGGCGAAAGCAAACAGTGAAGCAGCAAAAGGCACTGCGTTGAAAATGTATTTTCTGGAGAGAACTGAAGCGTTGAAAATGCCTGGCATCGTGAAGTTAGCTGAAAGGATGCCTCCACAAGTGAAGGAGTTGCGCATAGTGGAGATTCCAGGAATAGATGTGCAGGCCGATGGTGGTCCTCACGTCGGCAACACTCGTGAAATAGGTGAAGTAAGCTTAGTTAAAATTGAGAACAAAGGCAAAACGCAAAGGCGCGTTTACTTCACGGTGAAATAGACTGCCGAAAAGTGGTGCTGTTTAAAGGAAAAAGAAGGTTGTTAGTAGTTTTCGCACCACACTTCAAAGTAGCTTTTCGGGTGACTGCAAACTGGGCATTTCTCTGGTGCTTCGTTGCCTTCGAAAACGTAACCGCAGTTTCTGCACTTCCATTTTATCGGCTTATCTTTCTTGAACACCTTGCCCTTTGCTACGTTTTCCAGCAGTTTCAAGTAGCGCCTTTCATGGTACGCTTCCACTTTAGCAATAGCTCGGAAGGTTCGGGCTACTTCGCTGAAGCCTTCTTCTTCAGCTACTTCGGCAAAGTTCGGGTACAAAGTGCCCCACTCCAGTTTTTCTCCTTCAGCTGCGGCTTTCAGGTTTTCCGCTGTTGACCCAATTACGCCTGCTGGGTAAGCAGCAGTTATCTCCACCATGCCGCCTTGAAGATGCTTGAAAAACAATTTAGCGTGTTCCTTCTCGTTATCAGAGGTTTCCTCGAAGATGGCGGCTATCTGCTCGTAGCCTTCTTTTCTGGCTGCACTGGCGAAGAAAGTGTATCTGGTCCTAGCTTGAGATTCGCCTGCGAACGCTTCTAACAAGTGCTTTTCTGTTTTGCTGCCTTTAAACTCCATAAACACCGTTCTCCCTAACAGTATA
>CAYGYB010000144.1:0-4424 GCA_964354015.1 uncultured Candidatus Bathyarchaeia archaeon | reverse complement strand
CTGGTCCTAAGGTGGATACTACATCTCCAAGTTCGGATACTGTTCGTAACCTTAAAACGATCTGTTCGAGGGCTAGTCTAGCGTTCATGATTAGGCGTTCCATCTTGCGGACTTCGGCTAGTTCGTTTGCGAAGACGTTTGCGCGTGATGTGTCGTGTTTGGTGTAGGCGTCAACTATTCTTGCGAAGATTGCTTTGTCGCGTTGGCTGAATCTGTCTGTGGCTTGGTCGAGTTTCTGTACTTGGAGTTCGATGCGTCTGACGGCGAAGTCTAGTCGTGGTTTCAGTGGACCTGGTGGACTTACTGTGTCTTTTATGCGGTCGGTGAAAGGTTGGTCGTTTCGTTTAGTTTCCCATTTTTTTGCGAACCTTTCTGACAAGTTAATACCTCCGAAAAACAACAGGTGCGGTGAAGCGTCTTATACATTGTTAATATGATGAAAATATGCATGTATATATGTAGAGATATACGGGCTGGTAAAACTTGTTTTAAGCTTTAATTGGAAAATTAAAAGATGAGGGGAGCAGTTTTCGGATATTAGACATAAACGTGTAAGTTAGACTAAAAAGAAGCTTAGTCCAATGCTCTAACACAAAGGTGAATTAAATGAATGAAAGAGTAAAGATATTTGGAATAGTAGCGCTCTTAGGGTTCATGGCTGGAGTAATAGCGCAGTTGACAGCAGACTACATTATTCCATGGCTGATGGTGGTGTTGCCAGCGCTTGTGCAAGTTAGGTTCGTAGTTGCAGGATTTGCTGGCGCCGCATTGACACTTGTCTTAGTGAGCATATGGGCATACGCTACACGTAACAGAACTACAGTATAGAGAACCGCTACAACCTTTTTCTTTTACCTCGCAGATTCATAGTTTACAGGCTTCACTGTTTTTTTTAATTTGCTGTTGTTGCAGTTCAAGCTTGAATATTCGCAGAACTAGTGCGTGGAACAGTCTATAGCCCCCTTATTTAAAGTATAAATAGGCTGAAACTGCGTTCTTGTCTATTCTTACGTTGTTTGGGGTTTGTGAAGTTTTTTCTTCTCCAAGCAACTACAAGCGCGATGATTATTATGGCAATGGCTGCAGGAATTAGGTAAAGCATCCAGTTTGCGAATGGGTTTTCATCAGGTGGCGAAGTGGGGCCTACGTTTGGCATGGGCGTAGGGGTTGGTGTTGGGGTCGGTGTGGATGTTGGGGTTGAAGTAGGTTGAGAAGTTGGGGAGGGGGTAGGTGTTGGTGTTAATGTCGGCTCAGGAGTGGGTGTTGGAGTAGGTGTTGAAGTAGGTGTAGGGATTGGTGATGGAGTAGGCGAGGGGGTCGGCGTAGGTGTAGGGGTTGGCGTAGGCGTGGGCTCCACAGTGGCGCTCAAGTCGATAGCGAAGTTATGGGTGCTGTGCTGATAAGTGATGTAAAGCAGATAGGAGTCACTCGTTGAAGTTTGTGAGCATTCGATTTGACTGCCATCAATGAATACCTTGATGCCTGCAGGGTTAGCGGCGAGGCTTTTTGCCACAGCAGCCCTTACGTAGCCTCCTGTGCCATCAGGACCTGACGCTGTGAAACTCAACATTTGTCCCGTTGCGTTGAAAGACAAGCCTGATATGGTAGAGTTGGATTCAACTGAGAAGATGTACTGGTCGTAGGAAAGACAGTTTAGGGTTGTGGTGCTGTCTGTGGGCAAATGGGTAGCATCTCCACTCCATGAAGCCTTTACTGTGAAGGCGCCTGTGGCTGTTGGAATCCACGTGGCAAGGTAGTTTCCATTGTTGTCTGTGGTGCATGAGGTGATCGGAGTCCACGTGCCGATTCCGCTGAAACTGTACGAAAGCACGACCGTTTTACCTATCAAGCCGTTTCCGTACTCGTCGCGGAGCGTGCCAGCTACGTCTACTTTGAACCCGGCGAACAATGAGGAAGAACTCGTTGAAATTGACATGGATGTTGGTATCTCTCTAACATAGACGGATTTCGTGGTTGTGTCGGTTAAGCCATCATTGTCAGTGACTGCAAGCTTTACGTCGGCGCACTTCATACCATTAGGCGGTATAGTAGTGTAAATATGTGTGGTTACTGAACTGGTAGAGGTGCTAGTTGTGCCGTCGCCGAAATCCCACGCGTAATTGACTATGTTTCCGTTAAGGTCGAGGCTAGCTGAAGCGTCAAAAGTCACGGTTTCACCTGCAAGCGGCTCCTTTGGTGTGTAGTTGAAGTAGGCAAAGGGCCTGCCCTCCGTGAAGTAAGTGTAAGGTCGCATCAACGGATAATAATCTGTATTATTGGAGCCAATGACGTATGGCGTGTCGCCTATGCCATCACCGCCAAGCTGATCCTGATTAGGACCCTTCTTTAGGTCAACATAAATGGGCTCTATCCACACACCATGGGCATATGACGGTGTCACCCAAATAAGATGCCCAGTAACGTCGTAACCGCTCCAATAATTGCTGCCTGAAGGATAGGTACTATTCCATGTGTTGATTGACGACCCGTCCAGCGTAACGCTTCCGATGTTGTTTCCGAAAAAGAGGTTGTTGGAGGATGAGTAGAGATAACATGTGGAAAGATTGTTCGCGATAAAAGTATTAAATGATGACGAATCGAGCTGGATAGTCTGACCTATGCTGTTTCCAGAGAAAGTGCAGTTAGAGGATGACGTAACAACGAGGGCATTTGGTGCGCCGATGTTGTTTCCTGAGACGTTAACGCCTTTAACGTTGCTGAGCGATAAAGTTGGGTCACCACTCTCACGGCCATAGCCAGCCACGAGAGTGAAACCCGTTATGATGACATTATCCGCGCTCACAACAACACTACGCGAGTCGATACCAGGATTACCATAATAAACTCCATAAATGCCCGTCGAGTAACTGCTTTCTCCAACAAGCGCTACCGTCTTATTCACAAACACAACCCCGGAGTAACTGCCATTCTTCACATAAACTGTGTCTCCTGCGTTCGCAGCGTTTATGGCCGCTTGTATGCTTAAATAGAAATCAGGAACTATAAGCGGCATTGGTGCTGATGATTGCTCTACAATAACCCTGACAGAATTAGATCTGGCGGGGCTGGATATTGCATCACCAGGCCAAATTACCATAAAGTCGTAGGTGCCTGCGATGCCGACGGCAAAATCTCGCATATATGTGCCGTTGGTGATCACTTGATCCGATTCTGTGTACACACCTGAGGTATTCCTAGACCATTTAAGAATGGGGGTTGGAGGCGAGGTTTTCGGCATTGAGAGAGTGCCAGTTAGCCTGACGAAATCTCCGGTAACGGCTGCTGTCGTATTTGCAGCTAAAGTGAAGGTGGGCACAGGCAGTGAAGTAGGAATTGATTCGAACGTGTAAACTTTAAAATTGTCAAAGCCAACAACTGCTTGTTTCGCTTTTAAGCCAACTAACCCGCCACTGTATGAATTATCAGTCCATGACAAGACTTTCTGTCCATCAAAGTATGCAGTGAAATTGGAGCCTTGAATTTCTATTCTTAAAGCATAAGGCACCCCCACATCTATTTGAAAGGGCTGGACAAAAGCTCTACTTGAATAATCACCGTACTCCCACGCCGCTGGAGAATACTTGATTATTTGTAAGCGGTCATACTCGGCGCTAGCTTGAAAGGAATAGTAATGTGAAGTATCTGAATACCTGAAAATAATACCACCCTCAAAATTAAAATTAAGATTAGTAAATGTCAATTGTGTCTCAATGATGCAGTCAGTCAAATTCAGTCCATCTACTGTAGTAATTCCCGCATTATCGCCTGGATAAATTTCATAAAACCCACGTGAGGCATCCATTGAGCCTACTTGAGGAACCTGTTGTGTCCAGCCATCTGCAACTCCATCATTAAAGTTATCACTGAAAAGTAGCTCTGCCTTGGCGGTTTGAATGTCACGCCCAATACTCAGCAAACTGGTTAACAACAGGACTAAAACCAAAGAAATAACTGGGAATAAGCCTTTTTTCATATAATTCTTCCTATTGTTGGATAATCATCAGGAACTGTAATCGTGTGTGCCTCAGAATGGGCGGGTTGAATATTAAATGCTAAACTGAAAAAGCCAATCAACAGCAGCAGCGATACTATTCCAACGACTATTATTTTCGACAAAGTCTCTTCTCTTGCAGATATGCAGCAAACTTGCCCATAAAACTTTTGGAACAAACCCCAGCCATGACAACAAACACTTCCATATAGACCCAAAGTCAATAAGAGGCAAAACAATTTTTTTCTATGCGGTTTACTGTTGTTTTTGGCAGAGTTAACCTGTGGGTACATAGTAGGTTATGCCGTTTATTATGTACTGGACGGCTATTGCTGCTATTAAGAGAGCCATTACTCTTGTGATTATTGCAGCTCCTGTCTTTCCCATGAATCGGTGAATTGGGTCGATGAGTTTTAAGACCAACCATACAATG
>CAYGYB010000143.1:0-4431 GCA_964354015.1 uncultured Candidatus Bathyarchaeia archaeon | reverse complement strand
TAGTTTACGCTCGCTACTTTGACATACCCAAAGCTGAAGCAGCAAAACGAGCCGAGGAGCAGTTGACGTTCTTTCAGCTACAAGAGAAAAAAGACGTCCTTATTTCCGAATTATCCACGGGCATGAAACGCCGCTTAATCTTGGCAAGAGCCTTAATCAACAAGCCTCAAATTCTGCTTTTAGACGAGCCTACCACAGGCTTAGACCCGCAAGCGCGGCGCTTAGTCTGGGAAGAAGTGCGAACGCTGAGAAAACGTGGCGTCACAATAATTTTAACCACGCATTACATGGATGAGGCTGCTGCACTATGCGATAGAATCTTGATTATGGACAACGGCAAAATCATTGAGCAAGGAGCGCCAGCTGAACTCGTGAAGAAGCATGTGGGTGAAGACGTGTTGGAAATTGACAACGACGAGAAACTGGTGGAAACGCTGAAAAAAGAGTTTCCAAGTGTCCGTTTTGAAGCGTTCGGCGACCGCATCCACGTTTTCACCAGTCAACCGCATGGAGTCTTCGAAAGCTTTCTCAAAAAGTTTCCCAGTAAAAACGTGGCTATACGGAACGCCAATTTGGAAGATGTTTTCCTTAAATTGACTGGAAAGGGGCTTAGAGATTGACGAAGATAACTGGTTCGCCCAGCCGCTTTGCTATGCCTAAGCTAAGCGGTAACGTGTGGAAAGTTTGGCGGAGAAACTTCGATGTCTTCATGAAAACCATACGCGTCAACTTTCTCCCTTCGCTTATAGAACCAATCCTTTACCTGCTGGCTTTAGGCTTAGGTTTAGGCGGCTTCGTCCAGCCCATAGGCGGCGTACCCTACGTGAACTTCATAGCGCCCGCTCTGGTCGCCATATCCATAATGTACGGCTCCTTCTTCGAATGCACTTATGCTTCTTTTGTGCGCATGTACTTCCAGAAAACCTTCGACGCCATAATAGCCACGCCCGTAAGCGTTGAAGAAGTCATCGCCGGCGAACTAGTTTGGGGCGCCACCCGCGCAACTATAAACTCTACAACCGTCTTAGCGGTAGTGGCGGCTTTCGGCTTAATCTCCAGCCCGCTGTTCCTCTTAGTGCCCCTGCTTGCGTTTTTAGGCGGATTAATGTTCAGTTCTATTGCCATGTGCTTTACGGCAGTTGCACCTGACATCGATTTCTTCAATTACCCGTCGTTTCTGCTTGTGACGCCCATGTTCCTTTTGAGCGGAACCTTCTTTCCACTTTCAGCATTGCCCTTAGCCGTGCAGACAGGAGCACAAATTCTCCTGCCCCTAACACACGTGGTGAACCTTACAAGAGGCCTGGTCCTCGGCAATGTCGAAGCCTCAATGCTGCTCAGTTTAGCTTGGATTTTAGCTGGCACAGTCGTTTTCTTCATACTGAGCATAAACCTGATGAAAAAGAGGCTAATCCGATAAAGACGCGTTAAACTTCTATGTCTCTCATCTCAGCTACAACAAGGTAGTAGGCTGCTAATCCCTTCCAGCGTCCCCAGTTTTCAGCGATTTGCCGCGCCTGAGCGCTGGTTATCACTTTTCCACCGCAGTAATACCGCGCAATAGTGCGTCTCAGGCCTAAATCGTCAGCGGGCAATGCCTCAAATTTCTGCATACCGCGGAGCATGGTAAGTTCCGCAGTCCACACGCCGACACCTCGCACCCTGTCAAGTTCACTTATAATTTCGTCTGCGCTTTCACAGTTTTTGAGTTTTTCCAAGTTCAATTCGCCGTTAGCTACGAGTTTAGAAATGCCTTGGATGTACTCTGCTTTTCTTTGGCTTAAACCGCACTGGCGAATCGCGTCAATGCCTACGGAAGCCAGCTTCTGCGGTGTTGGATATGCGTAGTAAACCTCGTCGTCTATGCTTAGGGCGTCGCCGAACCGTTTGGTCAGTTTGTTTTCTATGCTGTTTGCCACTTTCAGCGAAATCTGCTGCTCGACAATCGAATCAATTAAGGCTTCGAAGGCGGTTTGGGTTGTTGGACTTTTTAAGCCCCAAAGTTTCTGCGTTACGCGTGTCATTGTATCGTCGGTTTTTACGTCTTTGTAGAAAGGCGCTAAGTCAAAATTTAAGCTGAAGAGAACGCTGATAGTTTCCTGTGCCTTTTTCGCGTCATCTTGCGTTAATGCTTTATCCGATTTTAATTCAGCAGATAGTTTCGGCTGGTCAACTGTGCCTTCAGATTTTACAGTGGCAAGAATAAGCTTGCTATTAACGCGTATTATTTGCCCGAATCTGTTTTTTTCGTATTTGCGGATTTGCCTGTCGCCGTTGGAGAAAATTTCGGCGCTTAAGTCAAAACGGAACGGGGGCACAGCTTTCAACGTTATTTTTTTCATGTCACTCAAGTCGTTTCATCTTTTTTATGCTGCTTTGTAACCGCCAAAGCTTGTTATCAGAAACACAGCGTACAGCACTAGCAATAGTGCGCCTTCTCTCCAACTCAGTTTTTCGCTGGACAGGAAATACCACAAGAACAGGTTTGTTATAAGCGAGAACAAGGCTAGGTTGGAGAAGGCAGCCATGTTAACCGTTAAAGGTGACACTATTAAGGCTACTCCGAGGATGCAGGTGATGTTTATGAAGCAGCTTCCAATGATGTTGCCCAGCGCCAAATCCAAGTGCTTCTGTCTCACAGAGGTTATGCTTGTTGCCAGTTCTGGTATGCTTGTGCCGAAGGCAACTACTGTGGCGCCTATGATGACAGGCTGAACGCCCATGCTGGTGGCGATGAAAGAGGCTGATTCAATAATGAAGAATGCGGTGGTGACTACTATTGCAGCGCCGATTAATGCGAATAGCGCGTATTTGCGGAGTCTGCTTCTTTCAGGACCCAAGGCGCCCTCGTTTTTCACTCTTTTCACTCTCGACAATTGCAGCATGTAAACTGCGAATACTGTCAGAAGGATTACGCCTATGAACTGGCTTGCGTACCCTATGTAAAGCAGTGCCAAAGGAATTATCGAGGCTATGAAGAGGCCGAAGTACAGGCTGCCTATTTCTTCCTTCGCCATCGTCAGGTAGAAATGATTATTTCGTGGGCGTGCCAGCGCTACTATGAGAAAGCATACTCCCAGTATCAGGGCGATATCAACTATGTTGGAGCCTAAAACGTTGCCAATGGCTACACCGATGTTGCCTGGATCGAAGACCCCGAAAATGGACACGCTAAGCTCAGGCAAAGAAGTGGAGAAACCAACCAAGATAAAGCCAACAGTTGTTTTTCCGAAACCAGTTATATCAGAGACTTTGATTGAATTGTTTATGGTTACGTCGCTGGCTTTGCCCAGAACTATTAGTGAAGCGATAAGAATAAGCAAGTTGCCAATTAACCCAGTCTCCGCAAACATAATCGCTTCACCTTTTCTTTAACTGTTCTCGAAGCAGTGCTAAAAAGATTTCTTAGCATGGATAGATAAACATAAGTGCATAACTGGATTGCGCATCAGTTTTGTAAAGGATTTTAACTTGAACCTCATGTATTATAAGCATTAAAGGACGGATTAGCCAATGCGTGTCGTGTTGCGAATAGGCGGTTCAGTTGTAGCCTCGCCAATCAACACCGAGTTAATCAGCAAATACGCTGAATTGCTGAAAACCCTGAAAAAGCAGGGTCACGAGGTTGCAGTGGTTGTTGGCGGCGGCACCCTAGCCAGAGAATTCATCTCAATCGCAAAGAACTTGGAACTTGACGAGCAAGCGCAAGATGAAATTGCAATTTCTGTTTCACGAGTTTTCGCCCAACTATTCCTCAAAAAACTTGGCAAGCTAAGCTGTAGCAGCGTGCCCTTAACGGTTGAGGAAGCCGCAGACTGCTTGGACAAAGGGAAGATTGCGGTTATGGGCGGGTTAAAGCCGGGCATGACCACGGATTCTGTTGCCGCTTTGATTGCCGAACGCATAAGCGCTGACTTGCTGGTTAAAGGCACTGATCAGGACGGCGTTTACAACAAAGACCCGAAAAAGCACCGTGACGCGGTTAAGCTTGACCGTTTATCGTTTGACGATTTAGCTAGTGTTTTTTCTGAAAGCAAGCACAAGGCAGGGATACATCAGATAATTGACCCTGAAGCAGTTAAAATTTTAAAGCGCCAGCATGTGCGATTGGTTGTTGTGAACGGTTTTGCTCCTGAGAACATTTTAGCCGCTGTTGACGGCGAAAGCGTTGGTACAGTGATAAGTTAAGTTATAGTTTGCGTTTTGTGAGCGTTAAGTTTAAATATCACCTTTGATATCGCATGTGAGGTCAATAGTGATAAACTATGTGTACCCATGAAAACGAAAGAAAAAACCTGATGCACCACAGAGAAATGAAAAGATGGATGCGCCACACCGCCATGGTGCCTAAAGGCTTCATACGCTATCACGTTCTTGAAGCCCTCAGCGAGAAACCCATGTCTGGATCAGAGTTAATGGAAGAAATCGAAA
>CAYGYB010000142.1:0-4437 GCA_964354015.1 uncultured Candidatus Bathyarchaeia archaeon | reverse complement strand
GAAAAGAAGTCCAATGCATCGAAAGCTTAACCGCATACATGGAAACATTGCAAGACAAGATTAACGCTTAAACTAGTTAAAATTCCCAACGAGAAAGCATGACGACGTCTTTTCTCCTCTAAGTTTAACCTCTATTACAGCCTATTTATAGTTCACACAAGGGGGTATAGTCAAAGAATTGTACAACAGAAGTGCAGAAAGCTTAAAGAGTAAGATTCGCACTTCATAAAACTAATAATATAATAACAGTAGATAATCTCATGAGTTGCGAGATAAACTCGCGCATCATGCGATTAAAATTAACTCAGAACTCACAAAATCGGAGGTGTACACTTACGGGAACATCCCAAGCATTTACCATAAAGTACGTTATACACGCCAGATTTGAAATTGAAGGCGTAGTGGAAAAACCAGACGTTATAGGCGCAGTTTTCGGGCAAACAGAAGGACTTTTCGGACCAGAACTTGACCTCAGAGAACTCCAGAAAACAGGCCGCATAGGCAGAATCGAAATCGAATTACACTCAAAAAATGACCACACAACAGGCACAATAACCATCCCAACCAGCCTAGACCGCGTTAGCACAGCACTAATTGCCGCAAGCATAGAAAGCATAAACCGCGTAGGACCATGCTCAGCCAAAGTATTCTTGGAAAGAATAGAAGACATACGCGAAGCCAGACGCAAAATAATAATCGACCGCGCCAAAGAAATCCTCCACAAATGGAACATCGAATCCATGCCCACCGTAGATGAGGTTTACAAGGAAATCAGCGACACAATGAAAATCGGCAAAGTCGAAAAATACGGACCAGAAGACCTACCTGCAGGACCAGGACTTGAAGATGCAAAAGAAGTAATCATCGTAGAAGGCAGAGCAGACATAATCAACCTCATGCGCTGCGGAATACTCAACGCCGTAGCGCTGGAAGGCGCCAAAGTCCCAGAATCCATAAAGAAACTCACCAAAGAAAAAGAATGCACAGCACTGCTAGACGGAGACAGAGGTGGAGACTTAATTCTCAAAGAGCTATTACAAGTCACCAGCATACGCTTCGTTGGACGCGCACCCAGAGGAAAAGAAATCGAAGAATGCAACTGCAAAGAAATCGCAGAAGCCTTAGACGCCAAAGTTCCAATATCCGACCTTTTCAAGCCGCCGACGAAGAAGGAACGCCCAAAAATGGAGCTCCCAGAAGCCATTACTCACGGCGTAAAAGCATTGCAAGGCACGCTTGAAGCAGTTCTCCTCAACGAAAAACTCGAGCAGATTGAACGGCTGCCAGTAAGCCAACTGGCTGAAAAACTGCAGCAAGCAACAGGAGTTGACACGATAATATTCGACGGCATAATAACCCAACGCATAGTCGACGTTGCAGCTGAAAAAAACATAAAACGCATAGTTGCCGCTAGAGTTTCAGAAGCAGTAAAACCAGCGTTAAACGTTGAACTAATAACCTTCCAAGACGCCGCGTAAAGCTAGTTTCCCACGAAACCCATAAGGCTCTCTTTTCCCTTTTTCACAGGCTTAAGCAAATCGTCTTCATTTACGCCGAAAAACTCCAGCACTCTCGCGGCTGCGGGAACAACCTGCTTAGACACGTAATACTCAACATCAACTTCATCATACACAGCAAAAACGTAAGGCTTAACCCTATCATACAATCGCCCTTCACCAGCTAAAACCACGTAGCCCACTTTATCGCCCACAGTCATCGTCCAACCTTTGCTCCTTAACGCTTTCGCCGCTTCCACATGTGCAGCTTTAACCTTGTATTCCTCAACAGGCTTCGTCAGAGTCTTCCAGATAATGAGGTCACGAAACGGCACTTTCCTCTGCCTAAGCTCAGCAATCACGGTGCGCACGAAATCAGCCGCCTTCTCCGCTGACTGCTCCTTCAAAATTATCTCTAAAACACGCTCTTGCACTTTCTTGGCGACTCCCGCCCAGTCACCGCGAATAACCTCCAAACCAACAATGTCAAGGCTTCCATCTGGCAACAATCCTGCATAACGCTTTTTAGCTTCCGTGAAAAAAACACGCACATACACTTTGCCCCGTTCAACTTCTAAGCCTAACTTCTGCTCAATTTGCCTCTCCAACTCGCGAGTTTTAATTTCATCATAACCAACGAATAAGCTGTCTGTGTCACCGTAAACCACTTTTAACCCTGCATCTTCAGCCATTCTAATGGCAGTGAGAATCGTGTATCTGCCCCAAGCTGACGCAGCCTCAGCCACTGGCTTGCGGTACCATCTTGCGCCGACCCAGCCAGCATAGCCGTAAGCGGCGTTGGTTATGACTTTAACCGCTTTCTGCCTTGCATCCAAAACTTGATATTCAACGCTTTTCGCGTTTAACGTTTTCATTTTAGCGCGGATTTCGCCTCTCACACCGATTAAGTATGATAGGACTTCCTTGTAAAAGCCTGCAGGCTCCTTCTGGAACCTATGCTTAACTTCAGGCGCCTCAAACACTCCGCTCTGCGGCACTTGCTCGCTGGGTGAAACGTAAGTGTCTGGCGAAAGATTGTACGTTATCATTATGTTAGGGTACATGGATTTGAAATCTAACACCGCGATGTTCTCGTGAAGCCCTGCCTGCGGCTTAAGCACGATGCCACCAGCATACGGCACGTAAGCCTGCTCAACACGCTTGGGAATAAGCTCCCCGATTTTCTGCGCGTGCTTAATTAGGAACCATTCTACGCGGAAACCGACAGCCGCAGTCATAACATGGTCTAAAGGCAAACTTACGAGACTGGAAAGCTGCATGGCGAAGCTTAGAAGTGCCGTGGTTACGCCTTTGACTCTGCGAGCATTATCCAACGAGAAGCTCTTCAACGCACCACGTTTTTGCTTGTCATCCCAGTACTCTGCGAAGTCAACATCCTCCACTACCGCGTGCTGCACAGTATCCATTACACGCAAGTAGGCTGCCAAGTTCTGCAAAGTTTTAACTTTAACATCGGGAAATTCATCGGCAAAGTCAGCAAGGTCCAAGTTAGCTATACCTGTCAACGAAACATGCCCGTAAACGCTTGTGTGAGGTTCAGTTCCTGTCCTGTCAATATTAAGCGCCAACCCCAGCTTATGGCACCTTTCTTTCAGGTAACCCCAGTCAAGCGTGTTTGCACCGTAACTCATGATGACGTCTGGGTCAAATTTCTCGATGTAATTCATGAACTCTCGCAGCACAGATTTGTCGTCTTTGTCTTCGTTTGCGAGAAACTGCTTCTCTTCGCCGTTGCTTGTGATTGCTGAAATTACTATTATGGGGTTTCTGTCGGGTTTCGGCGAACCTTCACGACTGTAACAAATCATCGAAAAACTGAGGATCCGCAGAGGCGGAACATCGGCTCTGTCCAACAACTTCGGAGCTGACGTTGCCACGTACACTTTGCCTGCGCGGACGCCCAACGTGTTTTCTTCTTCAATTGCGTCTACTTCGTGCCATCCGCACGGAACCACGTTGTTGCCAATGAGGTATTGCATGGAGAGACGAATGTCGTCTTCGAAGCAGTCTTGGACTCCTTCGAACGTTCGAAGTGCCCTTGCAAGTTTTGCTGTTGCATCTGGGTTTCTGCAATAAAGTTTCACCGTTTCCACTGGTTTCCCGAAGAGTTTACGCGGCGCAACTTCCAGCTTCACTATTGACGCGTTATGCGTTTTTCTGATTTGCTCAGCAACTTTCGCGGGGTCAAAGCCTTCTTTAATCACAGCGTAAAAATAGGCACTGAAATTTCTGTCAACAACAAGCACTCTGTCGCCATTCGCATTGATTCCCCAGAGCCACAACTCAACCACGTCGTTTTTTGTCTCGGAGTTGATGTCTAAAAGCCAAAACGCAACCTTCACAAGACATCGCCTGCAATAGAATAAGGAAAGAAAAGTCTTTAAACCTTTAATGGCAACATCAGTTTTATAAGAACAGAATGTTCTACATTTATGGTGGCTACATGGCGAAGGTGAGTTTTTGTCTGAAAACGTTGTAGGTAAGGCTGATGTGGGATTCTACCCTAAAGAAAAGCCTGGGATGGGGCAATCGCTGAAAGGACAGCTTCTTCTCACAAACCAAAGATTTATTTACATTCGGTATCTTGGCGGGAAATACTTGACGGCAAAAACCAGTGATTACAGCAACGCCCTTGAGGAGGGACTGAAGAATGAGGGAAGTTTCGCGGTTCCTCTGAACATGATAACTGAAGCAAAAGCGGACAGAGTATGGGGAACGCCATACTTCAGATTACGCTATCAAACACCAACGGAAGAAAAAGTCTGTTCATTCGTCCTCGTTTCGTCGATGAACATGATGGCTGCAGGAGGGGTGCTCGGACTTGTGAAGTCACCCTACGATCAAATAGTCAAAGCAATAGAGCAACTGAAAAACGCGTATAAACCCGTATGAAAGAAACCGCGTAAAGAACCCCATGAAC
>CAYGYB010000141.1:0-4448 GCA_964354015.1 uncultured Candidatus Bathyarchaeia archaeon | reverse complement strand
CTTCGTCTTTTTTATCTGGCACAACTTTGGCGGTTATATATTGTCCTTTTATTCCAGCTAAGGGTGGAAGGAGATGGGAGATGAATTGTTCTGCAGTACATGGGCGAACCGTACCATTCCGACTGTATTCTTTCCAGCCATCTTCTTCTTTTCTGAACTTCTGTATCCATCTATCTTTATAAATGATGTAGATTGTGCATTCAGAATTCTTCAATTAGATACCCTCAGCCACTTTTTTTGGATATTCCAACCTATATATGGTCTGTTCATCCGTGCGTTTTTCGTCGTTGGTGTAAATGGTGGGGTCGGAGTGATTTGAACACTCAACCAGCGGGTATCACCAGCTCCAGAACTAAGTCATCCCCCGAAGAGTCAGCATACTCGTTCCGTGCTTCTGGAGCCCGTCGTAATACCTGATTATACTACGACCCCAATCAGCTTTTTACATCAACCAACCAATATTTAACCATTCAGTATAGAAAGCACAGGAGATAAGGCGCCGATTTCCGGGTAAAGGTCGTCGGTTCAAATCCGGCCAGTCCCACCATATCTTTGTTTTTGGAGGTTGTGGAAAACAAATTGATACTTTTTAGTTGCTGCTGGTTATTTTTGGTTACTTTTTGTGAGGTTGTGTGGCTGTCTGTTTTGGTGGATTGCGGGAATGGCATAAATAGCTAGTTTGGCATGTGTTTGTTAGCGCAGGTGAAACTTGGAGAGTTTTGGTCATGGTGGAGACTGGTGTAAGTTTTGAGGATGAGTTGATTCTTGCAATGCACGGGGAGCTTGAGAGCGCGCTTGCTGAAGAAAAAAGTGATGCCACGGATGCAGAGCGCGAGAAGCGAAAGAAGGCGATGATGGGCATTCTTGCAGCGTCGGTTCGAACGCAACGATTGTATTTTGTTGTTCGCTCAGCGATTATAAGCTTGATAAGCGCCTTGATTACTTTCATTATAGTTGGTTATTTGGGCTCGATTGACGCGGTTGAAGCAGTGCTTTTGGGGATTTTCGTGTTTATTGCGGCACTTGTCGTGTCTAGGTTGCTTGACAGGCCAATTGTTAAGGTTTCAAAAAAAATTATCAGCGTCTTGGGCAGGCATAAGCGGGCGAGAGGGTTTGTTCTGAGGCATCTTTAAGCCGCCACAAGTGCCACTCGCTAAATTTGTTTAATGCTTGAGCTGATGAGGTTGTAAGTGACTGTACTAATGTAAAGAAGTGTACCAGAAAGCCTTTCTTTCAGTTGCCGATTATCTATTGCAAAACCACTGGCGGCATCGTGGATGGAAGAGCCTGAGATAAAGAAGAAGCGAAGAAAGAACGCGCAAGTTGTTATCTTGAAAGAACAGACGGAAGAAAGTCCAACGCTTGCTGAACTTGTTGACGTTTTAGACGAACTGGAAAAGAAAGGAAAATTCGTTGAAGTTCAAATATGCCCAAAGTGTAAGAGCCCGAAGGTTCGCAGAGTGAAAACCATGAGCGGCGACTTGTGGAGCCATATGGGGCTGGTTCCTGCGAAGTTTGAGTGCCCAGAGTGTGGCTGGCGGGCGCGGTTAGTTTTGAAGGCAACAAACAAGCGCCTAAGTGTTAGAGATGTTGAGATAATTGCAGAGGCGCTAGAGTCGGAAAATCAACGGGAATAAGCGGCTTCTGCCCTGTTTTTGCGTTATCTGTCATTCAGCTGGTTTTACGTGCCATTCGCAGTAGGGGTCGCCTTTTCCGCTGCATTTGGTTTCTGTTATTTCTGGCGTTTTTTGTGTAATGCGTTTGTACATGCCGCTTGCGAAGGCTGCTACGCCGTTGCAGTATGTGGATTCTTCGTTGTGCATTTCGGCGAATAAGTTGTTCCAGATTCTGAATGTGACTTCAAGCTTTTCTGGTTTAAAATCCACGACTTCTATTTTTCCCAAGCCACCGTCTGTGAATCTTTGGACAGCTGTTTTCAGGAACATTGCTTGGTCAGCTCTTGCTTCTTCAGGTACTTCAGTGGCGTAGCGTTCGCCTGCTGCTTTAAATGCTTCTGTGAGGATGACTTGGGCGCCTGACTGGAAAAGGTCCGTGAGTCTTGCGATTATTTGGAGTAGTCGGGCTTTTGTCATGATGAAGCATCTGTCGCCAGTTACTTCGTCATAGATTACGCCTTTTTCTGTGTCGAAGTGGTACTTCATGCCGTTGGTCATGGTGTATGCTTTTGCGTTGTTATGGTATTTATGCTTTTGAGTGTTATAGCGTGTACATTAAGACATATTGTTGGATTTTTCTGATTTTTCAGAAAAGTATAAATATTCTGGTTTGCATTGAATCCGCTGTTGTGATAATAATGGTGGGCAAACACGAATGCTGCAAAATAGACGCTGTAGTCACCATGGACGCGAAAGGGCAAATAGTCTTACCGAAAGATTTGCGGGAAAGAGCAAAACTTAACTCAGGCGACAAGCTGGCAGTTATCGGTTTTGAACGCGACGGCGACGTATGCTGCATCGCCATGGTTAAAGCTGACACCCTCAGCGGCACAGTGAAGAACATGCTTGGACCAATTTTAAATGAGGCACTCAAGTAGGAGGTGCAATATGTGAAAGAAGAAAAAGTACGGAAAATGGTGCGAGAAGGCTACGGCAAAATCGCCAAGGCAGAAAAATGCGGTTGCGGCTGCGGCTCAGGAGTAAGCCAGCAAATAGGCTACAGCAGTAGCGAATTGGGTTCAGTGCCTGAAGGCGCAGACCTTGGCTTAGGCTGCGGAAACCCCGTGGCGTTAGCGTCGCTGAAGGAAGGCGAAATCGTCATTGATTTAGGGTCAGGCACAGGCTTAGACTGCTTCTTAGCCGCCAAAAAAGTAGGCACATCAGGCAAGGTTATGGGCGTGGACATGACGCCTGAAATGCTTGACAAAGCCAGAGCCAACTGCAGAAAAAACAATTACAAGAACGTGGAATTCCGCTTAGGCGAAATTGAGAACTTGCCAGTTGCCGATGACACTGCAGATGTTGTCATTTCTAATTGTGTGATTAACTTGTCGCCTGAAAAGCAACGAGTGTTCAACGAGGCGTTTCGCGTGCTGAAAGCTGGTGGCAGATTGATGGTTTCGGACATGGTGCTGTTAAGCGCTATTCCTGAAGCGGTGAAGAAAAGCGTGTTAGGCTACATTGGCTGCGTATCAGGTGCAGAAATGAAAGATGAATACGTGAAACTGATAGAAAACGCTGGCTTCAAAGAAGTGAAAATCATTAACGAAACGCGTCTGCCGCTCGAAACGGTTCTCAGCGATGCCACTGGAAAAGCAATAATGGACGAACTGAAGTTGACCAAGAAAAGCGCCGAAGAACTCGTAGGCTCAGTTGCAAGCATCAAAATCTCAGCCACAAAACCCTGAAACTAGCCTGTGAGAGGAACAACTACCCCCTCCCCTTTAAATATGGAAAAGGTTCTGCATTGTGCTTTGTTGTTTTTAAGAGTAATGTTCAATAGGTGCTTGTTGCACATGGAGTGGAATAATGATACCGCTGTTTAACGTTGATTACAGCAGTTTTCCCGCGTCTTCCATAGGTGACCGAGACAGCGATATACTAGCGTTCTTAAGCCAAGAAGACTTCACCTTCTTCACATTCGAAGGACTCAAACGACGACTAGGCTTGCACCCTGAAACATTATCACGCATTCTGAACCGCTTGGAGCAAGAGGGCATAGTTAAGAAAACAGCCGAAGGCTACACGGTTACACGTGAAATCGCTAAGCGCCTGAAGCTTCATCCGAACAGCCCCAGCGAATCGCATGTGTCGTTGCTGCAGACGTATTTGCCCTCAGACATGCCTGTCCAGCAACTGGTTTCGAACCTTCGAGGAAGATGGTTCGGGCTACTTCGATGGCTAGGCATAGCTGAAACCCACGAAAACATCACCTTAAAATGGATAACTGAGGACGGCGACATCCAAATCGACGCGAAAATCACCGAAGCACAACTCACCATAGAAGCTAAATTCCTGCACCACACCAACCTGAACCGCGCATTAAAAGCAGCTTACCAGCTTATGGCTTACATTGGCAAACTCTGCGCACGCACACCAATGGCAAGACACGTAGCTTATTTTGATGATTCACGCTTACGCTTGATGTCCGCATAGCCCTATGTGACTGACTTTACATATTCCTTAGTCAACAAATACTCAGCTGCCCATACTGTTTTTTCAGAGGTGAATAATAAAAAATGACCCAACTAGTTAACCCGTTAGAAGTGTTACAATCCATATCTGACGCCACAACCGCGCTCGTCCAGAAACTTGCGCAGTCAGTCGTCAGCGTGAAATCGCATATGTCGCATGGCACAGGCATTGTCCTGAACCGAGAAGGTTACATCGTAACCTGCAACCACGTCCTCGCAGAAGCCAACGTAGTCAAAATAGGTCAAGGAGAAAAAACCTACACCGCCACCGTAGTCGGCACAGACCCCTACAACGACA
>CAYGYB010000140.1:0-4467 GCA_964354015.1 uncultured Candidatus Bathyarchaeia archaeon | reverse complement strand
TTGAGCCTTCGAGTGTATATTACGCTGACACGATTCCCAGCTACTTCACTTTCACTACTTTCATCGGTTTAAACATCGTAGACGACATGCAAGAGCCAACTAATATGACTTTGATGATGGGCGGAACAAGTACAATGTACGTTTCAATGGGCAATATCTATATTACTTATCCGACTTGGAACGATGAAGGACAGTTCACGTCAATCTACCGAGTGCGCGTAAACGGCAGTGTTCTTGAATTTGAAGCTCAAGGCAGCGTGGCAGGTTATGTGCTCAATCAATACGCCATGGACGAATACAGTGGCTACTTCAGGGTAACTACAACTTGGCAGAAAGAAACAACGTTGAACTATGTTTTCGTACTCGATATGAACCTTACCAAAGTGGGGGAACTTTTGCTTCCGAAATTTGAGGAACGCGAAACCATACAATCAACCAGATTCATGGGTGACAAATGCTACGTTGTCACATTTGAGCAGAAAGACCCGTTCTTCGTCATAGACATGGCTAATCCAACTGACCCCAAAGTTGCGGGTCAACTGAAAATCCCCGGATATTCAAGCTATCTACATCCTTACGACGAAAACCACGTGATTGGCTTAGGCATGGAAAATAACACCGTGAAATTGTCCCTGTTTGATGTCACGAACGTCAACGCGCCCACAGAAACAGCAAGATACATCATTGAAGGCGATTGGACATACTCAGACGCGCTGTATGACCCGAAGGCGTTCCTGTTCGACAAACAGAAGGACCTGCTTGTTATTCCAGTATCCATAACGCAGTACGGCTACATAAACGGCGCTGAAAAAGAAGACGCATTACAGGGAGGCTACTGGCAAGGCGCGTACGTTTTCAAGCTGACCCTTGCAAGTGGCTTCGAGCTGAGAGGCGGCATAACGCACCAAGAAAACGTAACAAGCGCACCGTACATGATAGACTACAACGCAAATGTGAATAGGGCTCTTTACATCGGTAACACGCTTTACACAGTATCCAATGCTAAGGTGAAACTGAACAGTCTGGCTGACCTATCGCCGATAGCAGAAGTCAAACTAGACTAATATCCCTCTATTTTTTCTCTGAAAAATCTTTTCTTCATGTTCTTGCGCAATCTGGTTCCATGTGCACAGTAACCACGGCGTCGGCAAAACGCTCTTTTATTTCCGTCTCAATCCGCGACGCAATCTCATGCGCTTCTGCTATTGAAACTTGCTTTGTGAAGCAGCAATCCATGTTTATGTACCGTTTTCCTTCAGCCACGTAAGTTACCACGTTCTTAACGTACAAGTTTCGCTCAATATCTTTCGCCACTTTCTGAACTATTTTCTCTAGTTCCTTCTTGTCTATTTCCGTCATGCGCACATCTGAGCCATAAGGTTCCACGTGAACCGTCACGTTTTCCAACTGTTTTATGCCCGCGTGCATTTTGTTCTCGATTTTCTCCGCGATTTCATGGGCTTCTTCTACTGACAGTTTTGAATCAACGTACGCGTGTAATGTAATGTAAAGTTTGCCGCTTGCGTAAACAGTCGCGATGTCGTGCACTTCTCTGACGCCTTCCACCGTTGCCAACTTCTCCACAAGCTGCTGCATCATGGTTTCTCTTTCAGACGGCTCTATGTGAATCGTCGCGTCAACGTTTCCGAAAGCTTTCTCCAAGTTTGCCTCAAGCTTTGAAGCCAAAGCATGGGCTTCCTCAAGGCTCATGCGGTTCGAAACTTGCACTGTGGCGTCAATGAACATTTTGGAGCTTACCTTTCTGACCTTTAAGGTTCCGCATTTTAATGCACCTTCATTGGAGAGAATTTCTTTTCTGATTTTCTGCACCGTTTCTTTCGATGCCGAGTCACTGAGTTCCATCACGTTGCTGCGGACAAGTCCAATGCTTAAGTAACCTAATAAGACGCCGAGAACTATTGACGCGAGTGAATCGCCTTGGCTGAAGCCTACAATGGCTAATCCGAATCCGAGAAAAGCAATAACTGTTGAGCTTAAATCCGCGATGGCATGGTAGAATCCCACTTTGACAGTTGTGCTTTCGCTGCTTGTGGCTTTCCTGAATATTGTCACTCGGACAACATCAGTGGCGAAAGTGTAGCCGATTGCCACGAACCCTGCGAGTTCCAACCCTGCGTTAACGCCTGTGCCCTGCATCAGCTTCATAATGGCTTCGTAAATTACTAAGAGCGCTATGCCTATGAGAACTATGCCGCCTATCAGTCCGCCTATGGATTCGAACTTTTCATGTCCATACGTGTGTTCCTCGTCAGGAGGCTTAAGCGCGGCTCTAGTAGCTGCAAAAAGCATAACGCTTGTCAATGCGTCAAGCATCGCGTGTAAGCCGTCGCTTAGAATCGCCAAACTGTTGACAATTGACCCTATTGTAACTTCTACGATTACGACAAGCCCGATGGCGAGGGCTGAAAGTTTAAGCGTTCTAAGCTTGTAGGCGCCTTCAGAAGGCTCTGGCATCACCAATCAGACTATATGCACGAAGCAAGGGCGATTTAAGAATATCGGGCTAACGCATGGAACATTTTCCTTGGCAGATAGTGGCTTCTTAAATTCAAATGCACGATGCCCTAAATGCTATGAACCGTGCATGCAGTCGCTTTAAGCTGTTTTCTAGGGCTCAACCATTGTCGTCAAGTGTTAGTTGGATAAAAAACTTAATCTCTTATGTCAAAGAGAGTGCCAGAAAAAAATGGGAGCGAAAGTATAACTCTCGCAATTCTCTACAGTTTCACCGAGTTGTGGCTTTTGATTTTTGACTTCCTGAAATAGCGGGTGCTGACTATCACTGCAATAGTTGACAGTGCCAGCATGACTCCAAGGGTTAAGCCTTCGGGAACAGTGTGGTCTACGGTAAGGGTTGCAGTGGCCTTGTTTCCTGCCGAATCTACAGCCGTGACAACGTAGTTTCCGTCAGCCACGCTGGGAACAGTAATTGAGGCGGAGAAAGTGCCTGAGGCAAGTGTGGTTACGCCAGCGGCAGGAGTCACGTTATATGCGTAATAAGTGTAGGCTACGGTGTGTATGGCAGTAGCGATATATGTTGACAAATCGCTTGTGGAAGTACGGCTAAATGTGCCATTTGCATAATTTATTGTACCTGAGACGAAGTACGCGCTTGTGCTTGAGAGTGTTCCATCTCCATTATCCGTATAATCGACTACCACACCACTAACGTCTGATTGCATGCTAAAGGAACCTGGCTTGATCGGGTAATGAGCTATGCGGCTAACCCATGGACCAGTACCGTCAGTACCGCCTCCGGTTAGGATAGGTGTTACTTCGCCAGTTACCGCTACTTCTGCGCCCATTCCTATGCCCACAGTCTTTGTTGCCCCAAAACCCGTGCCATCAACGGTGACGGAGCCGCTGGGCGCTTGAGTTGTCGGCGTCAACGTTATGGCTCCGGCTGCGTATGCCATCGATATGGATGCTAGGATTATTGAGAGTGTTAGAAAAGCCATAGTGACTGTCGTATATACTTTCGTTTTGTGTTTCATTCTTTTCATTTCCTTAATTTCTCTGAAAGTGGGTATTGCATGTAGGTATATTTAATATTTTCTAGTAGTTGTCAAAAAGTGGCAAAAAGTAATATTTTTGTAGATTGCAGATTGACTATTTTTACTGTTTTACTGTTGCTAGAAAAAATTTAAATATGCATCTCTGTGATATGCTGCACCAAGGAAAAAAAATAAGGAGAATAAAAAACAGTGCAAATTTCAACAAGAACCAAAACAAAAATGACCTCTGTAATCGTTACATTTCTTTTGATGGCTTCTGTTGCACTATCGGCAATGCCCGTCCAAGCTCAAGAAGACGGGGCACATGGTGGAATGCCTACAGGGACAGGTTCAGGAATTAGCGGAGCACTACCATCGGGTGTTACTCCCAGTGTAACAGTTGACACAGATGCTTGGCTTAGCTTCAGACCTAACCCAATTGGACTCGGCCAGACCTTGCTGGTTAACGTGTGGACTACTACACCTGTTAGTCCGATGCGATTTCATCAGGGATACACAGTTACAATAACAAAGCCAAACGGCGACAAGGTTGTCATTGGCCCGATGAATTCCTATGCTGCTGACGCCACTGCATGGTTTGAATACGTTGTTGACCAAGTTGGCACATGGAAACTCAAATTTGATTTCGCTGGAGAATATTATCCAGCAGGACAATGGTTCGATGGATACCTAGTGACGAACTCTTCGGGTTATAACCTTGCTTCTGCCTACTACGAACCTTGCTCAACTGCTGAGCAAGAACTTGTGGTGCAGAATGAGCAAGTGCTTTCTTGGCCTCCGTCACCACTGCCAACGGATTACTGGACACGACCAGCGCATCTTGAGAACAGAGAGTGGTGGCCAATACTCGGGAACTTCCCTGCTTTCGGCATCGTGGGTTCCGAGGAAGATCCCAACTGGCCTGCTGACACGAACCCGTACATAGCTGGCT
>CAYGYB010000139.1:0-4468 GCA_964354015.1 uncultured Candidatus Bathyarchaeia archaeon | reverse complement strand
AGCAAATGTCAGATTCAAAATAGCACACAATAATGCTGCTTTCTTCATGAACTCCTACCTCTCTGGCGTTTCTTATGGTACACCAACAACCCAACCGCTATCACGACGATTGCAATAAGGGCAACAGTAACGTCAAAGCCAGTTTGGAAAAGCCCAAGTTGTTGTGACTCATGAGAAGGCAAAACTACAGTGCCATTCTCAATATCGAAAGGAGACATAAGTGGATAGCGATCTATGTTATTTGCATCAATGGCATAATAGGAATCGCCTATGCCATCTTGGTTTATGTCCGTGCCGTTATGGTCACTCCAATAGTTTCCTTTTGAGCCATTATTCCAAAAATTAAATGTTGGAGGGGGAACAGGGGGACCGCTAACGATGCTCCCTCCTATTTGTATAACGCCCATATTGACCTGTTTTCGATTATCGATTAGGTTATTGTAATAAAACATGCTGCTGTTAGAGAGAAAGATGTTGATGCCATATTCATTATTCGCTATAGTATTCTCAAATATGTTGTGATATTGGGTTCCCATGTCAAGATAGATGCCTGCCCTATTATTCATAATAGTATTTTTGGCTATGCTGATTTGTTGGCAATGAGAACCAGATAGCAGGATACCAACATCGCCATTTGCTATGTTATTGCTCATTATGCTGCAATTAGAAAGAAACGAGCCCTCAATTCCAGAACCCGAATAAGAAGTTATATTATTCCTGACTATGAAGTTGTGCTCTTCAGAGCTCAAATATATGCCATTGTAGTTTTCTGTTATCTGGTTTTCAACAACATTAGTGTAATTAGAATACTGAGATTCGATAGCAACAGTGTTACCAGTTATCTTGTTTCCAATTAAATAGGTGTTTGAAGCAGAGATCAAATAAATGCCAAATACGCTTTTTGATATGTTATTTCCAAGGAGCGTGTTGTTTGAAGACGAGCCAATATGAAATGCACTTGAGAAATTCCTCAACTCGACGTTCTTAACTGTTACATTTTTTACGTTTATTAGGGCTATTCCTCTTCCGGTTCCGTTCCCCTGAAGAGAGAAACCTGCACCATCAATCACTATGTTGCTTCGTTGAATCTCAAGAGTGCAATCTGCAATATTTCCGGTGAACTTGTAAACGTCCCCAATTCTTTGAATAGGCAATGTTTGCGGTTCTACTACTCCGTTAAATCTAATATAAGCAGAAGGTATCGGTGGAGGTGGTTCAGTAATAAAATTCGCCTCAGCTAACTTAACAACCTGCCTTTCAACCGTTAATAAGACAAAGAGTGAAAAGATGAGCGCTAGTGCTACTGTTATTCGCTTCATGAGGGTTTAGCCTCATGTTTGCGTTTCTTGAAGTAAAGCAGCAAGCCTGCGCCGACGACAGTTATTGACGCTGCAGAAGCGGTTGCAATTAATGCTATTGGTAGCGGTTCTGATCCTGTTTGAGTGGGTGGGGTTTGTGTTGGTGTGGATGTGGGTTCTTGGGAAGGCGACAGCGAAGGTGGTGCTGTTGGTTCTTGTGACGGTGAAAGAGAAGGCGATGGTGAAGCCATCAGGGAGGACGTTGGTGAAGGAGTAGGTGAGGGAATGGGTGCTGGAGTTGGTGTTGCAGTCGGGGAAGGCAAACCAAAACAGTAAATCTGACCATCAAATGAGCCCACATAAACTTTGCCGTAAGCAATTGCTGGAGATGATTGAACTTGGTCTCCTGTAGCGTAACTCCAAATATACGTTCCATTAAGAGCGTTTAAGCAGTAAGTCTTGTTATCAGATGAGCCCACATAGACTTTGCCATCGGCAACCGAAGGAGACCCCCAAATATCGCTGCCAGTGTCAAAGGTCCAAACTAATGCTCCGGTGGTAGCGTTTAAACAGTAAAGCACGCTATCTCTTGAGCCCACATAGACGTAACCGCCAGCAATAGAAGGAGAAGAAATTACGATAAATTTCGTGGCGTAGCTCCACAAGTACGCACCTGTAGTAGCGTTCAGACAATACACCTTGTGATCGGATGAGCCTATGTACACTTTGCCGTCGGCAACGGCTGGAGAAGAAACATGAAAATCGCCTGTAGTGTAGTTCCACAGGTGCGCTCCTGTCGTAGCGTTCAAGCAGTGAAGTTTGTTGTCGTTTGAACCTATGTATACTCTTCCATCAGCCACAGCAGGAGAGGACTCAACAACGTTGTCTGTTGTATAATTCCATAAATATGTTCCTTTGGCAGCGCTTAGACAATATACCCTGCGATCAGATGAGCCTATGTAGACTCTACCGTCGGCAACAACAGAAGAATAACCAACGGCCAGATCAATAGGATAGTTCCATACGTATGCTCCCGTGGCAGCGTCCAAACAATACAACAGGGGGTCGTATGAGCCCACATAGACCTTACCGCCAGAAACAGCGGGAGAAGAACACGGCGAACAAGAGACCGCCCATAATAATGCGCCTGTTTCAGAATCCAGACAGCAAAGGTTACCGTCGTATGAGCCTACGTACACTTTGCCATTGACAACAGCAAGAGAAGACTGCACATACCACCCAGTTGTGTAGTTCCATAGAGTTTGATTTGTGTTTGGTGCTGTGGAGGATGAAGAACCTGTATGCATTGGGTCGTGCTGAAACATTGCCCAGTCTTCAGGAGATGGTTCAGTTGAAGGCTCAGGTGAAGGACGCACCCAGTCGGGCAATTCGATGCTAAATCTTTCAATGCTAAATGGAGACATGAACGGATAATTATCTTTGCCAAAAGCAAAGTTCACGTGCCCACCGACGTCTTCGTCCCATGCAAACCCCCATACTGTGTAGGGAACATCGCCCACTCCGTCTCCATTGCTGTCGGTACCTGTATAATCGTCCCAATAATTACCTTCTTCGCCGTTATCCCAGTAGTTGCCTGCTCCTAAAATTTCCCAGTTAGTACTGACATGTTTGTTGTTATTTAAAAAGATATTACGGTAGAATGTGTTATGTTCTGCTACAACGGAATACCCACCTATCGCTATACCGTAGCCGTCATGTCTTCCCGTAAAATTGCATATTAAATTATCATGGAAGACATTGTAAGCGCCAGCACCCATCAGGATTCCCCAAAGCCCTGGACCAGTTACCATGTTCCCGCTAACCGTATTGTTTGAGCAGTTATGCCCATAAAGCCCAAACCAGAGGCAGCTTAATGAGTTGTTGCTGATCGTGTTTGAATCTCCGTGCTCTACGTACATAGTCGAAAAAGAGTTTCCTGTGATATTGTTGACGGAACCTTTGAGGTTGATGTCGGCATGCGCTGTATTTTCGGCAATTATGTTGAAATCCCCCTCAACCTCGATGTATCCAAGATTCCGTGTAATAGTTTGGTAAGAGCCCTTTATCGTTAAAGTACCTGTTGTATTGTTGTCAGATATCAGTGAGTGCGAACCGCTCACGTATAAACTAGTCATTTTCGTGTTGCTTACTTCGGTTCCATTTCCAGAGACGGAGAGACCAATATCACAATTGTCAATTGACACATGGGAAATTTTGAAATTGTCGGCGCTAATCTGAAATGCAATATTAGAGGTAAACCAATTGCTGCTGAAGCCGGGACCATTTATTACGGTTGTTACAGCGTCTTCGCCTATAATCGATAATGTTTTGTTTATGAAAAGCGTTTGATTGTTTGCGTAGGTTCCTTTCTTCAAGTAAATGGTGTCGCCATTTGCAGCATGATCTACTGCAGTGCCTATCGTTGCGTAATCGTCTGGAACAATAATCACTTTAAATTCAGCGTGGACAATGATAAACGCAGTTACGCTGGCAATACTCAAAACGAATAGGAGCAGCAGAGCAGTACTACTGCGCATTCTTATCCCCACATTATGGGGCTTTTTGAGTGATTAAAGCGTTTTTATCAAGTTTTCTTGACAAAACAAGCCGCAAGCAGCATTTTTTAGTCAAATTTTCTTGACAAACACACAGTTCCCATGGGTCAAGGTTTCTTGACTAACCAGCCTATATGGAGCCTGATAGCCAGTAAATGCAGAAAAGAACAGGAAGAAGTGACACACGCCCACACAACTCACAACCAAACGCAACAACAGAAACAACGCAAACACCAAACACAAACAGCAGCAAACCGCTCCCCAAGAAGTTGTGAACACTAAACCAAAAACAACAACAAACAAAAACGCAATACCTCAAATACTTATATAGTCTCGCTGGGCACTCAAACATTGAGCGGGAAAACATGACTTCTCAAGAGAAAATCGTTTTAAAACCCATAGGCATCGTCAAAACCGAAGCCGCAAATGCTGAAGTCAAAGAAAAAGACAGAACCGCACAAATAATCATCAAACCCGAGTTAACCGAAGCATTAGATGGCATAACAGGCTTTTCACATTTGTTTGTACTGTTCTGGCTTAACGAAATCTCAACCAAAGAACGAAAAACATTAAAGGTTCACCCACGAGGCAGAAAAGACATGCCGCTGCTGGGAG
>CAYGYB010000138.1:0-4488 GCA_964354015.1 uncultured Candidatus Bathyarchaeia archaeon | reverse complement strand
TATCTTTGATCAGGTGAAATTCTGTTGTTTTGGGTACTTTTTGTGGCTAACATGATTTGTACATTTGTGTGTAATGGGAACCTACACCGTGAGCTAACTGGAAAAATGGCGAAGAATGCGTGGTAATCATAGTGCTTTGAGCAGAAGTTTCATAAGCATCCCTTGTAACCCTCTAGCGTGCGAGGCATCGCGCATGGTTGTAGCTGGAAAAATCTTCAAACTTTCCGAACCGCTTGCTCTAAGCGAAGTAGCGTCAAGACTTGAAAACTACCATTTTGAAGAGGATTATGAGGAAGGCGACTACAAATTCACGCTTTTGACGGAGGTTGTGGGGCTTTTGCCAAAGGCGAGCATGCTTAGCGGCGTTTACTCGCACGATTACGTTATCCACGTGTTTCACAGAGGCAAAACGGCGCCTTTGCCGCGCACGGTGGAAGCGCTCTTCAGCTTCACCCAAGTGGAAAACACCACTTTCTTGGCGGTTGTGGAGAAAAAACGCGTGGCAAACTTCATAGCCAACAAGCTGAGCGAAATCCTATTCGAAAAAGTCGGCAGCATAGTGGAGGCGAGAATTCCGCCTGAAACTCTCAGGGCGTTTCACCTCAAGAACCCCGAAGACACGAAAATAACGTTCTTTGACAACGTGGATATACCTAACGTGAATAAGCTGTCGCTTTATGGTCCTGACTTGATAAACACGTCACTATTCGAGGATTACACGAAGCATGGGGACTTGTGGTACGTGGTTGCACGGTCAAAGGAAACAGGCTACGTGGTGGGCGTCACACGAGACGCTTCAGTGACAATATTCAATGTGGCGGACAAAAACAAGTACGTAGAATACGTAGCAAAAGAAATCTACCCCATAATCTTGGGAAGTACTCGCTAGAATTAATTGCTCTCTGCGCATTGTTGGCATAAAAGAAAAAAGGGAGAAAGTGTTACCAGAGTTTTACAGGACCTAAACGTTTTTCGTTTTTCCGCAAGAATGCACTTTCAACGCCTGTTACAACAGCCATCACTGAAACAGCCCCTTGGAGTTCCTTGTCGACTCTTGCGCCCCAAATGATTTTTGCTTTCGGAGGTAGTGAGCGTTTCATTATTTCAGCGGCGCGGTTGACTTCGCTAAGTGTCAGGTCTTCTCCACCGGAAACATGTATGAGTAGACCCTGAGCCTTCGTTACATCTTCAATGTCTAGAAGGCGTCCGTTTAATGCTTTTTCTACTGCCTGCTCAACTCTGCTCTCTCCAGTGCCTTCTCCGATGCCTATTGAGGCTAATCCTGCTCCTGTCATTATAGCTTTCAAATCCGCGTAGTCCATGTTTATTAGGCTTGCAGTGGTTATTGTTTCAGTTACTCCTTTTATGAATTTTCCGATGGTTGTGTTAGCTACGCCTAAAGCTTCTCGGAAGGGCAAATTTCCAGCTACTTTGACTAGTCGGTTATTGTCAATTACTACGACGGTGTCGCATACATTCTTTAACCGATTTAATCCCTTCTTTGCAGCCGCCATTCTTGCTGTTTCAACTTCAAACGGTAGAGTGACTACACCAACTATTAATGGTGCCATCGGTGAACCCGCAAATTTCTTCCGCAACGCGTCTGCCAAACCTACGATTGCGCCGGTTCCTGTGCCTCCTCCTAAGCCAGCTACCATGAATATTATGTTGGCTCTGGCCAATTCATGGATGACTTCATTCGAGTTCTCGTATAGGGCTTTTTCACCTATTTCCGGGTAGCCTCCACTGCCCAGGCCTCTGGTGAGTTTTTCCCCTATCATTATTCTCTTGTCTGCTTTGGAAATCTGGAGGTGCGTTGCGTCGGTGTTAACTGCGACTAACTTACCGCCTGTGATTCCTCTTTCTTTGACCCATGTTATGACATTACAACCTGCTCCGCCGAGTCCTACTGCTATTACTGTTGGCGCTGCCATTTTTGCGAATTTTGCGATTTTTTCCTCTTGGGTTTCCATATATGGAGTTTCTTCATATTGATTAGTTGGGGGGATTTGTTCAGTTTGCATCTAATTATACACGTCCTTTGTTGTTGTATTGTACAACGTATTAATAAATATTATGACTTAAGATTTAAGATATATATGTGTAGTACGTGACTACAGTTCCGTCCATAAGGCTGAACATATTGCTGTTCAGGCGTAGTACAACAATACAGTTGCCGCCTAATGTAGTACATGTATACGGTTGCGGGCTCAACCGTAGTACAGCAATACAGTTGCTACTCAGGCGTAGTACAAAAATACAGTTCACCACAGCTATACGGTTTCGTAATATACCTTAAATACAACATACACCAAGCTTTCAACGGGGGAGACAAAAACGAATAAACTCGACCTAATGAAGCAGTTCATGCAGAACTTCGTTGGAAACGGTTTCCATTTGCTAATCAAAGAGAAATACGGCACTTTTAAGGTGCACACCATTGAGATAATGCAGAAAACGGACGGCACATGCCCAGTCAAAGAAATTCCGATAGGTGACTACTTCCTACGTTTGACAGCAACAAACCAAGAAGGAAACGAAGCCGCCATAATCTGCAATTGGACAGAGGAACTTCTGCAAGACCTAATGAACACTTACAAAGATGCAAAGGATGCAGACTTCTCACACATCACAATGTGCAGAGACAGCATAACCAATGATGCGAATAAGTGGCTCCTTATTTGGGGCAATAACCACGAACAGCAGAAGACAAACACAATTCCCTACATTAGTTAAAGAGTTGCTACACTCTTACTTCTTAATCAACTCTTCATTGCTTAATAAAGAATTTCTGCTCAACTTGTTTCGGGAGAGTACTTGAAGAGGTTCCTTGGCAAACCGTATCCAACGATGGCTTTCACGGCAAGAACTGCTTGTACACTGGATGCCCCTTAAACCGCAAGGTGGTCTCGGACCTTTCCACGGTTCCGCTTGGCATCCGCATGCAAATTGAATGCACAACAGCGCCTTCTGGAATCAAGCGCACGCCGTCTAAGAGTTCGCCTTTGGTGACGCCTGAAGCGGCAAAAACCAGCTCATTGCCCTTTGCCAATTCTTCCTCGCAATAGGTTCTGTAAGCGTCGACACCAGCCAACTTTAGCCTACCCAAGCGTTTAGGATCATCGTTTTTGCCTTGCCACACCTTGACCAGCATGGTTCCGCCTAGGCATTTCACGGCTGTCGCTGCGATGG
The DNA here is from genome assembly GCA_964354015.1 of uncultured Candidatus Bathyarchaeia archaeon. GTDB lineage: Archaea > Thermoproteota > Bathyarchaeia > Bathyarchaeales > Bathycorpusculaceae > JAOZHU01. The sequence continues at coordinate 1,296 of CAYGYB010000138.1, read as the reverse complement.
TTGCTTCTGGACCTGCACCAGCGCCTAAAAGGAGGTCAACTCCCGATTGCGGGATGCAGGAGACAACTGCGGCTGCGATGTCGCCGTCTGGAATCAGTATAATGCGCACGCCAAGCTTCCTAAGCGTAGTCAGCATCTCCGAGTGCCTGTCGCGCTCCAGCATTATCACGGTCAAGTTTCCAAGGCGTAAGTCTTTCTCTCGCGCTACAGTGCGCACAATCTGCTCTAAAGGCATGTCTAAACTAATTTTGCCGAGGGAATGGAAGTCAGTGGCAACTTTAAAGTAGTACCCGTCATCTGGAAGGACTTGAAAGCAGCCTGCGGGCGCACAAGCTAAAGCGGAGATGGCGTCTTTTCTGCCTTTGGACGCTGCGGCGGTGCCGTCCACGGGGTCCACGACAAACTCCACTTTGGGACCTCGCCCTGTGCCCACTTTTTCACGGTGGATAAATGCTGGCGCGTTGTCCTTTGGTCCTTCGCACGCGATGACTTCGCCTTCTATGTCCGTCTGCGCTAAGGCGGCTCTTGAGAATTCCACGGCTTTTTCGTCTATTAAGTCGCAGTTTCCTTGGCCAATGTGCAGTGCAGCGCCTATTGCGCCGGCGATTGTGATTCGGGTTAATGATGGAGCTAAAGCTCTTAGGGAAACCATATGCGTTTTCTCCGCAGTGCCCTGTGTGTATTCGGGTAATTAAAATGTGCGCATTTTCACTCTGGATTTTTATGGGCGTTACTGGTGTGTTGTTGGTGTGGAGTTAGGGTGCGCCTAGCCATGCGCCCATGTATTGTCCGAAGTAGGCTAGGAGTGTGAATACTATGAGTCTGGGCACGAAGCTTAGTGTTATGAATGTGGTGAGGCGTGTTTTGAGTAGTCCGCAGATGAAGGCGAGTAGTTCTACGGGTAGAACGGGGATTAACCCGAATATGACGTAAATTATCCATCCCCACTTGCTCCACATGCGTGCTATTTGTTCTAGGTGTTCGGGGGAGATTTTTTTTGAGACGTAGGGTCTTCCTAGGCGGTAAGCTAAGGCGTAGTTGATTGTCATGCCTATGGTGAAGCCTGTGGTGGCTACGAGTATGAGCAGTATGGGGTTTACGCCGCAAAGAGCTGCGGCTACAACCAGCGCTGGGCTTCCCAAGGGCACTATGGTGCCAGCGATTATAGTTGCGAGGAATATGCCTGCAAGCCCATAATTCACAAAGAAGGCTTCCATGCTGGAGAACAAAGGTGCTTCGGCAATGTTGAAGATTTTTAGAAGCCCGATTATGATTATTCCTGCGACGGTTAGGATG
>CAYGYB010000137.1:0-4525 GCA_964354015.1 uncultured Candidatus Bathyarchaeia archaeon | reverse complement strand
GATTGAACGAGCAGCGCTGCTCTCAACCCAGATAAGCAAGCTATCATTCCAGCAATCGCAAATAGAATACCTCCGATGTTGCCGAATATTTTTTCAGCTGCATAACCCAGAAGCGGGATTGACAAAGTTGTCTGTTCAAGCGAGATTGCGCCTACTGCTACGTACGCAAGGAGAATGTAGAGGGGCGTTGTCAACAGTGCTGATAGAAGTAAAGCTCTAGGGATGTCCTTCTCTGGTCGTTTTGCAGCACCAGCAACGGCTACAAGAGCCCTCATTCCAAAGAACATGGGAAAAACATAGACCACGGCTGCAAAAACTCCTGAAAAATCTTCAGGTAAAGGCTTTGAGAAAAGTTCTATTTGACCCAGCCCATGAGCCAATCCCCCAACAATCAGGCCGACAAAAAGGGCTATCAACACTGCAACTATTATGTTTCCAAGTTCTTTTACTCCTCTAACTTCCAAAGCTCCGTAAACTATGACAACGAGCACCGATATTAGCGATACTTGAGCCAAAATTTGACTTTGAGTCCCAGGGGCAATAATCGAGAAAAGATATGCAAACTGTAAAGCGAAAGTTACAGCGGCTAGTGCTGCGCCAAAGACACTTGCGAGCCATCTGAAACAACCAGACAAAAAAGCGGCGTATCCTCCGTAGGCAGCTTTTATGTAAGTGTATTCTCCGCCAACTTCAGGCATAGCTGCGCTAAGTTCGCAGTAACTAAGCATAATCAGTAGGTTTATCCCTCCGGCTATCGAAAGGGCTATGATAATATCGGGTCCTGCCAAGTGAAAATAAGCGTAATCCATCAGCACAAACATCTCAAAGCCTATAGCGCCGCCTATACCTACCATCAGAATATCAAATAACCCCAGAGTTCTTTTTCTATCCACAGGCTTTCGCTTCTTGTTAGTGTATTTCCCGCCATTCATTTATGAGGAGTAACCCGCTAGCGATTAGAAAAACACCGAAAGTGAGAAGGATAGCTAAATAGAAATTTACTGTTTCTTGGGGTATATTCCACAGAGATTGCACTCCGAAAGAGTTAAAATAGAGAGCACATGCCAGCGTTATCGCTGAAAAAGCCATTAAGCTTTGAATTATTCCAAACAATAGAGTGAGAGTTACTCTTGCCCTCATTGGCTAGACGCCAATTAGACTTTTTAGAGTCTTTAAGTATTTAATTGATACGGTACCCTTATGCATGACCAAGGTGTTTTAACCCTTTGGGCTTTTTTCTCTTTCACGTGTTTTTTCGTGGATGCACATCTAATTGACGCAAGTTTGTTAGCAGCTTTAATCATAATTTTGACAGTGGCAATCTTGTTTTTCTCTGTGGAAATTTGCATGTGGAAAAGATTTGGGCTTAGTAGAAGTGAAAGTTAAAATGTGTAATCAGGAGTTTGGCGTAAAAAAGTTTATATTCAGACTGAAAGAGATACTATCCCACGGAATGCACAGAAACATTAAGTTTTGACTATTAAACAATAGAGGTGTATCTATTGGCCCAAGTAAAAACTTGTTCTCCCACGTGTCCTGCTTTCAAATGCGCTCAGAATTCCACGTTCTACCGCCGTGATGTTGTGTGGTGCAGATGGACCGAGGAAATGTGCAATGTTGCAAACTGTATGTATGCCCTTTGCGTTAAGAGGCGTTTGTTGCCGAGAGGAATCTGCGGGGAAACCGTGAAACGCCAAACTGTTGACAAGGCGCCTGAAGAAGAGGAAATTGGTGAACCAATAAGGCTTCGAGGAAAGACACTGCGCAAGATTGGCGAAAAGGAACTCTTCTAAACTTCACTGCAACACGTAAAAATGCGCTGCTTCGCTTGTGCCTTTCAGAGCTTCCTTCAATCTCTTTTTTATTTAGATTGGATACGTTTGACTACTGGCGGTTTTATCTTCTTTAGAATTCTGTAACCGCAAATTATGCATTTTGTGTCTCCGCCGCGGAGTTCCAGTTCTTCAGATGGAACTCTGGCGCCGCACCTTACACACTCGTAGACTATGCCTGTTTTTTCCATTGAACCAGCCTCCTCCTAAAAGGAAAAGTATTTTGCTTTTAAATGTTTCCAGAACTCTTAGGCTTTAATGAAGGGTTAGGCTTGAGAAAACGGTTGAGAGAAACCTTTGCGAAACTGTTTCCAGCAGAAGAGTCCGTGAGCGTTTACAGCGCCTTCGACATCATAGGCGACATCGCAATTATCAAACTGCCCAACTCTTCCACGGCAAAGCCTGAGGATGTCGCGGAGGCAATAATGAACCGCCATAGAAACGTGAAAACAGTTTTTGTCCAAACCAGCGGGGTTACTGGTGACTATCGGCTTCGGCGCTTGGCACATGTGGCGGGTGAGAACAGAACTGTTACGGTTCACAGGGAATCAGGCTGCTGTTTTGCTGTTGATGTGGAATCGTGTTATTTTTCGCCTAGGCTCCTGCATGAAAGACTGCGCATTGCCCGCCTTGTGCAGCCAGACGAGGTTGTGGTTAACATGTTTGCGGGAGTGGGCTGCTTCTCCATAATAATCGCCAAGCACTCGCAAGCGGCGAAGGTGTTTTCTATAGATGTGAATCCTGTGGCAGTAAAGTTTATGGAGGAAAACATAAGGCGCAACAGAGTCTACGGCAAAGTTGTTCCTCTTCTAGGCGACGCTAAAGAAATCATTGAAGCCCGTCTGCAGTGTTGCGCTGACCGCGTTCTTGTGCCTTTACCTGAAAAGGCTTTTGTGTACTTGCCCTGCGCCGTGTCTGCCCTCAAAAAGTCAGGCGGCTGGATTCACGTCCACGCTTTTGAACATGCACTCAAAACTGAGAATCTCGCTGAAAAAGTCAAGCAGAAAGTAGCAGAAACGCTTGATGTTTTAGGCGTGAATTTTGAAGTCTACCATGTTCGCGTTGTAAGAAGTACTGGTCCAAACTGGTTCCAGCTCGTCGCAGATGTACACGTTCTGTGATGTCCTATCTGTAAGGAGCTATAGCAGCAGCTAAAAAGCAAATCGAGAGGTAATACCACAATGTATTTATTCGTGGACAAAAAAATTTAAGACGCCATATTAAAAATGGAACTAGGAGCGAAGCGCCAGCATGTCGGAAAACAACGCAGTGCTGATCGGAAAAAAGCCAGTGATGAACTACGTGCTAGCATGCATAACACTCTTCCACAGCGGAGCAAAAGAAGTAAGCATCAAAGCACGTGGAAAAGCCATAAGCCGCGCAATTGACGTCGTGGAAGTCGTCAGACGCCGATTCCTACCCGACGTAAAAGTCGCAAAAATCGGCATCGGAACAGACCAAATTTCGCCTCAAGAAGAAGGCGGCACGCTGACTAACGTCAGCACCATAGAAATAACACTTCAACGTTAAGCAAGACTGTTCAAACCCGAAAACATACGCCTCCGTCGCTTCTCCATTATCCACAGGAGGGTGTCTTCCAGATGAAGACAGAACTATGTAGCTTCTGTTTAAAAAGTGGTATACTATGCCAAAAGTGTTCAGCTAAAGTTAAGGCTGGCGAAATCAGCGAAATAGACCTGAAAATCGCCCGCTTGCTGCTGTCTCTGGAAGAAAAATATCCCGCTCTCCAAAACGTTTGCTTCTACAAGGCAGTTGAAGCGGACAGAACATTAGCAATTATTGTTGGTCACGGCGACGTGCCTAGAATTTTAGGCTACAGCGGCAAAATCATGAAAACCTTAGGCGAAGAAACAGGCAAAACCGTCCGCATCTTAGAGCACGGTGTTGATGACCGCAAATTTCTAGAAGACCTGTTCACGCCCCTGAGCATACTTACCATAAACACGATTTGGCTGCCTGACGGAACAACTGAAACCAGAGTCATCTTGAAAAGGAGACGTGGCTCCCCAGCACCTTTTGACTCGAAGGCTTTAAAAGAGATTGCCCGTAAAGTACGGAAAATGTCATTACGCGTCGAGTTTGCTGATTAAGGAGTGCTGTTAACTCATGAAGTTAGACTCCATAGGCGATTGGGTTAGAACAGGCTATTCTGCAAACGTAACATCAGACATGGACGGCGAAGAAGTCACACTTTTCGGTTGGGTTCAGGAAATACGAGATTTAGGCGGCATCCGCTTCATCATACTGCAAGACAGAGAAGGCACAATCCAAATCACAGTCCTACGAAAAAAAGCAGCCCCTGAAGTTTTGTCGAAATCTGAGGCTTTGCAGAAACGGTTTAGCATCGGCGTGAAGGGAACAGTGAAAAAAACCACCATGACGCCAAGAGGAATCGAAGTACTGCCGAAGGAAATCAGAATTTTCAGCACAGCCACGGCACAGTTGCCGCTTGACATCACCGGCAAAACACCCGCAAACATAGAATCACGCTTAGACGCAAGAGCCCTAGACCTCTGCCAAGAACAAAGCGCAGCAGCATTCAAAATTCAACACCACGCTTTAGAGGCAATACGCGAATTTCTTTTCGAAAAAGGCTTTTTGGAAGTCCACACGCCCAGAATTATTGCCTCAGCAACCGAAGGCGGCGCAGCATTATTCGCTGTAGATTACTT
>CAYGYB010000136.1:1261-4543 GCA_964354015.1 uncultured Candidatus Bathyarchaeia archaeon | reverse complement strand
GGGCATGCTATACCGTTCACAGTCTCAAAAACCCGGCCGCATGGCATAGTGAAAGTTACAGCTGAAACGAGACTCACAATCTTGAATGAACCCGCACCTGAAACAAAAGGCTTGCCGAGAACCACGTACGAAGACATTGGCGGACTCCACGAGGAAATTCAGCGCGTGAGAGAAATGGTTGAGCTTCCGCTGCGGCATCCTGAACTTTTCCAACGCCTAGGCATAGAACCGCCGAAAGGCGTCTTGCTCCACGGTCCACCAGGCTGCGGCAAAACGCTGTTAGCCCGTGCAGTGGCTAACGAGTCGGAGGCAAACTTCTATTCGATAAACGGTCCTGAAATCATGAGTAAATTCTACGGCGAATCCGAAGCGCGGCTACGCGAGATTTTCCAGCAAGCCCAGCAGAACTCTCCGAGCATAATATTCATTGATGAGTTGGATGCGATAGCGCCTAAGCGTGAGGAAGTAACTGGCGAAGTTGAAAGGCGCGTTGTAGCGCAACTTCTCGCTCTGATGGACGGTTTGTCTGGAAGAGGCAACGTAATAGTCATAGGCGCCACGAATAGGCCTGGTGCTCTTGACCCAGCGCTTAGGAGACCTGGCAGATTTGACAGAGAAATTGAGATAGGCGTTCCAGACAAGCAGGGAAGACACGAAGTGCTTCAAATTCACACCAGAGGCATGCCCTTAGCTGAGGATGTGGACCTTAAGAAGCTCGCTGATATGACGCATGGCTACACAGGTGCCGACGTGTCAGCTTTAGGCAGAGAAACAGCTATGAAAGCGCTTCGCAGGTATCTGCCGCAGATAAACTTGGAAGAGGAACGCATACCGCCAAGCGTGCTTGAAAAAATGGAAGTGAAAATGGATGATTTCGTTAATGCTTACAAGGAAGTTACGCCTACTGCCATGCGTGAAGTGTACATTGAAGTGTCTACTGTTCACTGGGATGACATTGGCGGACTAGACGACGTGAAGCAGCACTTGAAGGAATCTGTTGAGTGGCCGCTGAAGACGCCGGAAATTTTCAGCAGGTTGGGCATAAAACCGCCGAAAGGCATACTTCTTTATGGCCCGCCGGGCTGCGGCAAAACGCTGTTAGCCCGTGCAGTGGCAACTGAAAGCGAAGCGAACTTCATATCGATTAAGGGTCCCGAAGTCTTTTCAAAATGGGTTGGTGAGTCGGAAAAGGCTATAAGAGAAGTTTTCAGGAAAGCCCGCATGGCAGCGCCAGCAGTGATATTTTTTGACGAGATGGATTCGCTTACCCCGCGGCGCGGTGCAGGTTTCTCTGATAGCGGCGTATCCGAGCGCGTAATAAGCCAGTTGCTCACTGAAATGGACGGAATCGTAACCTTGCAGGATATAGTGGTCATTGCAGCCACTAATAGGCCAGACATGGTGGATCCGGCAGTGCTGCGGCCTGGAAGATTTGACAGGCTAATCTACGTGCCAGAGCCAGATGAGAAAAGCAGGCTTCAAATATTCAAACTCTACACGAAAGGCATGCCGTTAAGCAAAGACGTGGACGTGAATCAGTTGTCTGTTATAGCTAAGTATTATTCAGGAGCGGACATTGAGTCGTTGTGCAGAGAAGCTGCGATGCATGCGTTGCGAAGAGATGTGAAAGCTGCAGAGGTTACTATGAAGGATTTTCAGGAAGCCGTGAAAGAGGTAGGTCCATCCGTGTCGCCTGACATGGAGAAATGGTACAAGAGCTTCATGCAGCAGGTGCGGCAAGTGCAGAAGCCAGCAACGCCGGTTACTTAAGGAGCAAAGCTTATGCCAGCGATTAAAACTTGGAAGACGCGTCCTGCCTATTTTGTTTTACTGGAGATTCTGAACAAGAAAGGCGACATGACTGACGATGACTTGTTTGATGCGGTGCACAAGGAGTTTGAAGATTTAGGGTACAAGGACTTTAACGAGTTGCTGATGCGGTTGGAGGTCAGCGGCAAAATCCGCTCTTCGTCTATGGCTCGTGGAAAGCGCCGCATAGAGCTTATTCAATAGGCTGATTATCGTGGCATTCAGCGTGTAACCTGATGAAGCCTCTGTTAGACGCCGTAGTTGTGGGCGGCGGGCCTGTCGGTTCCTTTGCCGCTTTGAATCTTGCCAGACTCGGCGCTAAAGTGGCGGTTTTTGAAGAACACGCTGAGGTCGGTGTTCCGTCGCATTGCGCGGGGCACTTGAGCATCCGCAGCCTGCGCAGTCTGGGTTTGTATCCGCTTAGCGGACGAATTGTTGAGAACACTTTTGCTCAGGCAAACTTTTATTCGCCAACAGGCACTGAACTGTCGGTTCATCTTGCCCGCCCAGTAACCTGCGCTGTTAACAGGACATTGTTTGACGGGTATTTGGCGGAGAAGGCAGACACTGCAGGTGCACGCTATCGTTTAAGCTCGCGGGTGCGCTCACTGCTAATCGAAGATGGGTTCGTGAAGGGTGTAAGCGTAGAGCAGAAGGATAAGCGCGAAGATGTTTTAGCTAAAATTGTTGTTGACGCTGAAGGCATTTCATCTCGACTCTTGAAGCAAACAGGCTTGTCGGCGTTTAATCGTGGAGGGCTTGTTTATGCTGTGGAGGCGGAAATAGAAAACGTGAAGGATGTGGCGTCTGACGCGGTTGAAGTTTTCTTGGGAAAAAACTACGCGCCGGGATTTTACGGGTGGCTTATTCCGAGGCTTGACGGCACCGCTAAAATTGGGCTTGCCACGAGGGCAGGGAACCCACGGGAGTTTCTGCAGCGACTTATGCTTAAGCATCCAGTGGCTTCGAAGCAGCTTTGCAAGGCGAGGATTATGCGGATGGCGTTTCACTCTATATCTCTCGACGGACCAATCGCGCGGACTTATGCAAATGGGTTTTTAGCTGTTGGTGATGCAGCGTCTCAGGTGAAGCCTACTACGGGCGGCGGCGTGGTTTTCGGGTTGACGTGTGCCCGAATTGCGGCGCAGGTTGCCAGCGAAGCCATAAGGCGAGGCGATGTGTCTTCGAGTTATTTGGGGCTGTACCAGAAACGCTGCAAGGAAACGCTCGGGTTTGACGTTAACGTGATGCTTAGGATGCGCACGTTCCTTAATGCTCTTTCTGATGAGCAACTGGATGCGGCGTTGCGGTTCTGCACGAGAATAGGCGTGGATAAAACGTTGGGGGATGTTGAAGAAATTGATTTTCAGGGGCGGACCTTGCTTACGGTGTTGAAGAAGCCTGCCATGTGGGCGGCGTTGGCTTACTTCCTTACGCTGTACTTGGCTGCAAACCCTTAAAATCTCGGATGAC
>CAYGYB010000136.1:0-1161 GCA_964354015.1 uncultured Candidatus Bathyarchaeia archaeon | reverse complement strand
TTGGCTTACTTCCTTACGCTGTACTTGGCTGCAAACCCTTAAAATCTCGGATGACAAACTGTAAACGGTGGCTAGGGAAACGTTATGGGTGAATTTGAGTATAAGCAGGTTATCGCGTTTCGTTCCGACTTGAAGATGGGAAAGGGGAAGATAGCTGCGCAGGCGGGGCACGCGGCAGTTTCCGCAGCTCAAGACGCCTACGTACATCACAAGAAGTGGTGGGAAGCATGGCTCTTCGAAGGACAGCGCAAGATAGCTGTCAAAGTGCAAAATGAAAAAGAGCTTTTGGAGCTTGAAGCGCAGGCTAAGGACTTGGGTTTGCCTAACGCGTTGATTGTTGACCGAGGTCTCACGCAGATTCCCGAAGGCACAGTAACTTGCTTGGGAATTGGACCCGCACCAGCGGAAAAAATAGACAGGTTAACAGGCAAGCTGCCGTTATTATAGCGAAAAGGCGCGTTGAACATTGTCGGTTCCCAAAATTGACAAAGCATTAAGCATTGAAGTTTACGTTACTGAAACGCTGGGCACAGGCGGCGTTATTCGCAGTGCTGTTGATGATTTTGCTGTTGAAGAAGTGCTCGTTGACGGTTCCCAAGCCAAAGTCGAAAAAACTGCGGAGAACCACGCCTTGCGGGCTACGCTCTCTAAGCAGGACTTTTTGCTGTGTGTATTAGTTAAGCGGAACTGGGACACGTTCATCGCCATCCGAAACATCGCGCGGCAACTCGGCATAAGTCAAGAGCAAATCAGCATTGCAGGCATAAAAGACGCCAAAGCGGTCACCGCTCAGCACATCACCATTGAGCATTGCACAATAGAAGATATAGCTAAGGTTAACGTTAAAGATGTTGAAATTCGCCCAGTAGGCTACTTCCGCGACAAGCTGTCACCATACTACCTATTGGGAAACAACTTCCGCATAACAATCAAAGCCGTAAACCTTGCAGAGCACACCATTGCACGGCGAATAACCGAAACAATGCAAGAGTTTGAGGATGTCAGCGGGATTCCGAACTTTTTTGGGCACCAACGCTTCGGCACAACTCGCCCCATAACGCATCTGGTGGGCGAAGCCATCGTTAAAGGCAACTTTGAAAACGCCGCAATGCTTTTTTTGGCAGAGCCAAGCGTTTATGAGCATCCTGAGTCTAGGCAAGC
>CAYGYB010000135.1:0-4581 GCA_964354015.1 uncultured Candidatus Bathyarchaeia archaeon | reverse complement strand
TCCACAGTTGTTTATTCTGCCGTTATCCATGATTACTGCACTACTATTAGGCATGGTCTACTCGAAGAAACTCAACAGAAGGACATGCTGATAACAATACACACATAACGCGTGCGTAACCACTTTTCTTTCGTGCGCGCGCTTTTTATCTAATTCTAGGCACTCAAAACCACGCTCCTTTGAATGGTTGTGGTGAACCAAAAAAAGGAGAACTTGCGCGGGAGAAGTCGCCACTCAAACTATTTATGCTAGAAAAAGCAGAATTGCGCTTGGTGGGCGATGACGACTCTGGCCCCGAAGACGCATTGGATGATTTGGATCTTGAGTGCGAGAGCCTACCATGGTTGTGAGGCTCTGGTTTGAGCGCGTTTCAGGCTCTTTTCTTAAACTTCTTAAAGTACATCAATAGACCCAAGACGACGACGGCAACCACGGAGGCTGAGGCGGTTGCAACTAAAGTTGTTGGGAAAGGCGCTGATGGTTGAGGGGCAGTTTCTCCCTGAGGTTGCGTTGTTTCTGCTTGTTGGGTTTCTATGGTGAAGGAGACTGGCTGAGATGCTCCTGTGGTTCCAGCCGCGTCGGTTGCGTATACTACTATCGTGTGCGTTCCGCCTGACAGCCCAGTGAGCGTCGTGTTTCCGTTGATGGTCTGGGCTGCTGATCCGTCCATGCTGTAGCCCATCCAGGAGATGTCAGACTCGCTCACGCTGAAGACCAATGGAATACTAGTCGTGTCGTAAGCCTGCTGGTTAAGTGACAACACTGAAATGCGCGGGGCAGCCGCGTTTACGGTAAACGCAACGTTCACGCTCTTAGTCCCGGATCTATACGTTGCCATGCCATAATCGCCTATTTCAGCTACCACGGTTATTTTTAAGTTATGGAGTCCTTCTGGCAGGCTAGACATAGTTGCCGAGCAATAGCAAGAACTTTCTGAGCCAGAATAGCTGACGGAAAAATGCGCTGGCTGTCCATCTAATAGGTACGTAAAATAGGAAGGAGAGAGATGCCACCGCAGAAAAGACAGGGAAGTGGAAATATGAGCATTGTTCACCGTGAAATCCAAAGGAACGTCGCTTTGAGTGTAGACCCTGTTTTCCGGCGACTGCACCGTGATCGACACGGTTAATGGAGGCGTTTCGTAAATATTTGCTGCCGCCAAGTTAACCAACAAGGTCCCAGCCACCGCCAAGATTAGGAGCGCCGAGATGAAAGTCGGTGCGAGTGCCGTTTTCTTCATCACAAACACCAAATGATCATACTCTTAACTGTTTCTTATTCTTTATGGTAGTCATATCTGGTTTTAAATCCAGTAGAAACGTACACCAATGTGTGATTTTCCTGACTTTGCCGAGTAAGCCATGAAGCTAGCGCGTGAGAAGAACGAAAAAAAGGAGGAGATTGCTGATTTTGATGCGCTGCAACAGTCATGTTACTGCTTCGCTAAACACAAGTTAGTATAGCCATCGATTTGCATTCTTCCATAAGCTGGGCCTTCACCCATTTCTGGAAAAAGGGGATTATAGGGCCACCATGTCAAATATCCGTTGTAAAGCGGGCTCTCATAATAACCAGTAGAAAACAGGTCTAAACAAACCTGGTACATTGCATCAAAAACGGAGGACCCTTGTAGCGCATAATAATAGAATTCACAGATGACGTCTACGCCCAATGCTGAATAGAATTTGAAACTCCAGTGACTTAAAAGTGGAGAAGCCTCGATAAAGCCTATGACGCAGTTGTATCCATCATAGCTCGTGAAACCTTGCGTCCAAGCGGCAGGCAACCCGAATTCTGCTGACCAACAAACCCATAGGAACACAAAGAAATGTTTGCCCAAAACTGTTTTATCCCCAATTTCGTAATCATAGATCCAATCGCCATCGTTGTCAAAATAGCAGCCATAACCTCCATGCCCGTAATGGAACAGCGCTACGCAGTCATAATTCTGTTCCATACTCGAAGCCCAAGTTAACACGTTGCTTTTCGTTGTGTCTGTGCCACAAGCGTTGGTCACATCATAACCTGCATCGGAAAAGCAAGAAGCTATGTATCCACACACTTCCGAAGCTGCTTCTGCTTCGTTTCCTTCCTGCCCATACATCGAGGCGTAGATCATCGACTTTGCATTTTGATTAGCTGGGATTGCATTGGCTTTCGGAGTTGACGTTACGACCATGCAGAATGAGATCAAGAGAACCAGCAATGCTCCACAAAGCTTTGAATGACATGATTTCCCTGTGCTCTTGAGTTTAGAGAACACAACTCTTCTGTAGCCAAAAGATATTCCAACCGCCCCAACTGCAAATGCGATCACAACTGGAAATGCAGGCAACGATGTTGACGTCTGACCTTGCACCTCGGGTGGTTTATTATCAGGCAACGCTGGTGCACTGCTGAACACCATCGGACCGATCTCGCTCACTTCTCCAGTGTCCGCCCAAACTCCCACCGTCAACCCAGTTACGCAGCCGGGATAAACCTTGTCAAAGCCTAAAGGAACATACCACGAAGGATACAGCGCAAACGGGTCGCCTCCCCGAGCAGAACTCGCCTCTCCGTAGTTGAGGTAACTCAACGTCGTGTTCAGTACCGACTTAATCCTGAAATCTGATACTGTTACAGTGCCATCCTCGGTGCCCACTGCCTCCCACGAGAAATTCTTGGCTGCGTTCAACGCGATTGCCACCGCTTCTTCACTAGACAACTTGGGCTTGCTTGCTATTCTGAAAAGTTGCCAATTGTCCAGAAAGCATTTCAGAAACCCGTGGTCATAACTCAGGAACACATCTTTAAACATGGCTGGAACCCCGTTTTCATCCACGTACGTCCACATTAAATCCAGTAGTGACTGACCGAGGACGGAAACCTTAAGCTGCACGTTACCCTCAGTTTTCGTGACGTTCTCGCCAACGTTGACAGTGTCCAGCATAGACTCCAGCTCGCCGTAGAATGAGACGCCAGTGTAGCCTTGGTACCTTTCCAAGAAGTCCTTAGCATTACCGACGGCATCGGCGGCAGGCTGGTTCAGCGAGGGCGAACCGTTCAGATCGCTTATGAAGATCTGACGCAAGTGATTATCCACGAATGAGCACTTTGCGCGTAGCCTGCCCTGGCTGGACGTAAGACTGAAATCGGCTTCTTCCTGAGGTAGGCTTAAGAACGAATTCCGTTCACTTGCCTTCAAGTTAGCCGTGTACGCTGTCATGTTGAAGCCAGCAACATCGTTCAAGATTACCAGCGACTTCTCCGGAGCTGTTGGTTCCGCCGCGTGCGCGACAGGTGTTAGAGCCGCACAAGCGCTGGAAACCAACAGCAACGCCGCGAAAACAACTGTTAACAGCAGTCTTTGTTTGAAGTTTTCCACCATTCCTTTTCACCCCCTTTCATAGCTGAAGAATGTTCGCTCTCTATCCCTCACTCGGGACTAGGCGGTGACACGCCTCCGAAGCAAACCGCAGCCTCGGCTTCTTCCACAACTACAATTCAGCCGTTTTTCCTTTTAGTTTTTGTCGACAAAAAATGCAAAACAAAACCGCCAAAACAACTGACTCCACGTTAATTTATGCATGCAAAAATCAAAACGGCAACATCAAGCCTGTCTCGAAAACTTTCCAAGTTCCTCGGTAAACCTGCGAATTTCGTTCAGGTTCAAACAGCCTCCAACCCAAGAAAAGACGGCGAAGTCAGAGACGAACAGCAAACCTACCTGGAACCTGACAGAAACAGAACGCGGAAACCAGCAGAAGCTCGACCCGCATCACGCTGCCTCCACACGCCAACGTTCAGCCTATTTATAGTTCCTTTATATAAGGGGGCTATAGTCTTCACCGAGCAGCTAGTCACACGCATAGCTATTTTCTGTCTTCTGGTTTCTCCCACAACTCCAGCATCTGCTTCTTAAGCTCACTTCGCTTCTTCTGCAGAAACTTGTAAACATTGTGATGCTGGCTTCCTTCGATGAGCATTTGCACCGCGTTTCGTGCAGCGTCAGCCTGCTCGAAGGTGCCGATTATGCCGACTGTATGCCCATAAATAGCCACGTTAGCATCCGTTAATTCCTCAATTAAGCGTCGGGTTTTGCCGTTCATCCCAATTATTCTTCCCTTGATGCGTTTAATGTCAGACTCAGACCTGCCGAAAATATCGCGTAAATCTACAACCTCGAATACGGCGTCTTCATCGCGGATTAAGCGAAACGCATGCTCAGGCGAGAAACCCCTGCCGATAGCAGTCACGACATCCCTAGCCCTGAAAAGCACTGATGGGTCTTCAGCCTTCTCAGCGAGCATAATCGTCACGCCGCCCGCTTCACTTTCTATTTGAAGCTCAACATTCAATTTTTCTTCAATGTGCTGTTTGACCTTTCCGTCAGGACCGACTAAAACGCCCACTCGCTCCTTCGGAATTCTAACGAACGCGCTCGGCTTCGCCATTTTATCCAGCAACCTCCTTGTAAGCCTCATCAACTGAAATAACCTTAACGCCCAACCGACTAAAGAACCTATTCACGTTTTCCAAGTCCCTGCGCAAGAGAAACTCAGCCATGGGATGAGATGTTGGCACAGCCTGCGACACGTC
>CAYGYB010000134.1:0-4602 GCA_964354015.1 uncultured Candidatus Bathyarchaeia archaeon | reverse complement strand
AATCCCGGCCGGAGCACCAAATTTGAATTTAAAGTCTGGTTTCAATAATGGCAAGTATGGAATAGATTTCTCATAACTATTGCAATCTACGACAACACGAATGCTCTGAAGTTTACTAGAAAATCAGCAAGCGTGGTGTGCGATCAAAAACATCAGAAATCAACTGGTTTTACCCCAATATAAATACCTTTTTTAGTGTTGTTTAGTGTAGTACCACACTTCTCATATAACATATTCAACTGGTTTGCAATTCTGGTCAATGTCTCTCTGTCGTATTTTTTCGCAGTCCCATATATTGCCCGCAAATCGTTCTCGACGGATTTCCATGAATCAAAGAAAAAAGAGTAATTCGCCTTTCCTTGAACAATTAGTAATTCACCATCGATTTTTCCCAACGCGTGAGAATGCGCTGTAGTGATTGCTGCCAAGATTAGAGTCTCCCGAACTCGGGGGTATATTTTTAACCACAATTCGTCAATCGTCATTTTCCAATCCATGAACCCTGGTATGTTTTGGTGTAGAAACTCTGGAAGAGATTCTACTGAACTGATGTAACTCTTAGCATAAGAGTTGTGCGAATTGAACTGTACAGTCGCATTTGCGCTAACTTCTTTCGCAACCCTCACGCAGGTTTCAACGCAATATCTCTCAGCATTGTATTCCATCCAAACATCATGGGCTAGACGGAAAAATACACTTTCAACAGTTTTCGGTTCAGCGAAAAAAGCAGCTATTCCGATATCATCACACAGTATCTTTTCATCCCCAATGTGAACTCTCTCGTGGCAATAAGTCAAAGTGCGAAATAGCTCCCGTTCACTCTCCCATTTTCCGAATAATGACACGTCAAACACAACAGCGAATGCTATTTTGTCTTCTCTTTTGTATGGGATAACTTTGCCCACAGCTACAACGTGGCTCCGTTTCGCATCATACGGTATCTTAACACTGCGTCGCTCGCTTTGAATCCTTCCAACGGTTTCACTGAATTTGTCCGTTACAATAACCTCGATGAAAGCCCCCAAGTTCACTGCGAGCGGGCCAAAAAAATTCTTCAATTCCTCTTCGGCTTCTTTTTGTTTATCTGGTATCACGCCAGTTACAACTATCATTAAAGAGTTGCTGAATTCTGTTTTTTCCATAGTATCGTTCCCCTTTCTGATAAGAAGTTACTCTTCTTTGAATATTATTGGGTTTTTCATGCTCTAATGTAACATTTTGCTGTTGGGTCCGTCAATCGTGGCTGCTTAAGGCTGCTCTACGAGGTTTACGAGTTCAGTCAGCATTGGCGCGTACGTGTTCTCTAAAGAGTAGGTTATTTTCATGCCGTCTTTGCTTTCTTGGATGATGTCGTCTTTTTTCAAGCGGTTCATCTGCCAAGTTACGCCTTGAGATGTGATTGCGAGTTGGCAGGATAGTTCGCTGTGGGATGCTTGCTTTCCATGAAGCATGGTTTTGATGATGCTTCTTGTTGTGTCGTGCCGCAGCAGCGAAATTAGTTGCATCTGTTTCTGCGAGAATTTCTTTGATTCGAAGAATCGTTTGTATCTGCCGTCGCGGAGGAAAGAGATGAGTCCTGCTTTTTTGAGTACGCCTAAATGGAACTCTGCAAGCCCTATGGATAAGCCTAGTTGCGTGCAGATGCCTCTGAACTGGACGCCGGGGTTGGCTTTGATGAAATCGTAAATTTCAACGCGTGTAGCATTGTTGAACACGGTTGTTGGGCGTTCCGCAACGTTAGCTTGTAGGGTGAATGTTGTGAGAAATGTGCTCCCAGAAGTTGCGACCAAGAAAGCAGCGTTTTTCTGCCTCTGAATCAACGTTGCGAATGAAAACGCAATTATGAGAATTAGGAAGAACCCGATTAAAGTTCTGTTCAGCTTCAATTTATCGGCATCCTCGTCTGAGTATTATTATGCTGTGGTTTTTAACAGTATTCGTAAGCGAATGTACTATAACCCGTTTTTCTGGGCAGTGCGGTAATGATAGAAATAATTTTAAATGATGTAGTTCGTATGCTCCTGTGGCTCTGCACTTGTTGCATGGTGCGCTGAGGATGAATAACTATGAGTGACCAGAACATTTCAGAGAATACGGCAAAAAGGCAAGTAATCCAAGCGCAGCCAATAATAAGTTCTGAAGAGCTTTTATCCCTGCCTGTTGACGAGCTTCTTCCCCGTTTGGAAACTTCCCTGAATGGTCTTGCCTCTCAAGAAGTGGCAGAAACAAAAGACAAACATGACGCACGACAACTGTTTATCCAAGCAAGAAGATTAATGGGAAAACAACCAAAAAACATCATTACCGATGGACTGCCAACGTACTCAGTAGCTTCAAACACAATTTTCCCAAAAGCTAATCATGTTCGCCACATTAGACTGCAAGGCGACAGAAACAACAACAAAATGGAACGCATGAACGGTGAAATCAGAGACAGAGAAAAGACAATGCGCGGATTAAAGAAAAAGCGCACAGTTATCCTTCAAGGGTACCAACTTTATCATAATTTCATAAGAGAGCATGATGCACTCGGTAAAACGCCAGCAGAAGCATGCGGAATAAAAATAGAAGGACAGAACAAGTGGAAAACTCTAATTGAGAACGCGAGTCGAAGGAACTAGGGTCATTTCTTCTTTTTACTTAGCCTTGTGTATAATGTCAACTATCTTCAGAGGTTCTTCACCTATGAACCCGAATTTTTCGGCTAGTCTGTCTCTTACAGTCGGATCGAATTCATCTAAGTATTTCATATAACCAGACAGGTATGATCCCACTTGAACCTTGTTCGGGACGAAATGTTTGTCGGTTGATGCGACATATACTTCTTCTTGCCTATTGTATTTGCGATAAAACAATGTTGCTTCAGACATAATTCGCAAGTCCCTTTCAGCAGGCATTCCCTTGTACACAATTCCTTTTGCAGGTAGGGCTTGGACAAGAACATCAGTAAGTTCTTCTCTTGCCTCCTGTCCCTTAATGAAACTCGGTAGATGAGGTTGAACATATCTAACGGTATGAGTGACAAGTTCTTTAAGAAACGGTTCTATTTCGTTTTTCTGCACTTTATCCCTTTCAGCAATATTTACAGGGAGTCTTATGGAACATTCTTCAATTAGTGTTTCAAGTCTATTGAAACATTCATTAGATATAACATGTTGGAGAGTCATTATTTTTATTTTCGTCTTAATGTCATAAAAATAGGTTTGTCTAATCGTCCTAATTGCAGCAATATCCAATACGCCTTTTGCCTCATTCTCAACTGTTTTGGTAATAATGCCCATTTCTGGTTCTGCCTTGAGACAAGTAAAAAGTGATTCACACTTGTCGAATTGTACATCTTTAATTACGTTGTCATCACTTTGCCAATAGATAGAAGCACCAATCAGTACTGATGTTTCTACTAGAATTTTCATTGGGTACTGTCATCCAAGGTTTCTACTTCAAGTTCAATGTTTTCGCTCAGTTTTACAACGAAAGCTTTTGCTTCGTCTTTTGTAATTCCAGCAGATTTTAGTTGACTTTCTGCTGTTGCATAGAAACCAAGAGAATTTGCTTTTCGATAAAGCAGTCTTGATAATTCATTTGTTCTGTTTATATCGTTAACCTTCCCGTCACGGACAAAGTCATCGATATATGGAGCCAAGGCTATTAGGTTGTCGAGAAGTTCGAGAGATAAATCCAATGTTAATGGATTTTCGTGCCTTTCTCTTGCTACTTTGATTCGTTCCTTCATTACTTCCGCTATAGTGCTTATATTCATTGTAGCCCCGAAAAATACACGCTGGGTCGTCAACGGTTGATATGAATTGAGTATTTTGACTTGGTCGCTTTTTGCTGATTCTATTACACGGTTTATTGGGTCAAGTTTGTTGGCATCAATGCCACTGCGTAAAAAGGTCATCAGCATTGTTCGAATATCTTCAAACCCATTCGTGTAACTAAACATTTAATTTCCCAAAGTCGTTAATCACACTAATACCTATAAGAGTTTTGTGGATGGTTGCTCTCTAATTATACACTGTCAAGGGAGAGATTTAATGTTATGGGATTGTGACTACACAATAACTCTTTTCCTCTTAGTATGTACTCAATATAGCGTAGTAACAGACGAAATTTTACATGAACCTCCAAACAGTCACAGACTTGACAAAACCGAGGGGGAGAATGTTCTGAGCGCTAGCGTTTAGCTATGCTAATTTTTGGAAGTGCTTAAAAGCCTATGCAATTAACATTTCACTGGGTAATGCGTTTGCCTCGTGAATTCATACTGTTTTCGCGTTTAGGCAGAACCGATTCAGCCTTTGCTAATCTGCATGATGCTGGAAGATTAGACATCGTACACGAATGCATTGTTGCGGGTCTTTTTCTCTCGCATGGTTTACGCAGAGACGTGACTTTTCACGCTGTTTTGAATGGCCCCCCAAATCCGCCGTTGCACATTCAAATTAACGGCGAAACGCTCTACGATGTGCGCACAGACGTTGACACTTGGCAAAGCATCCTAAGAAAAGTCATCGCAGGCAAAAGCCACCCGGGAATAAGCCGAAGCAAAACAGGTTTTGAAGCGTTACTTAAGTCGAAAGCAGAAAACCACAAAGTGTA
>CAYGYB010000133.1:0-4626 GCA_964354015.1 uncultured Candidatus Bathyarchaeia archaeon | reverse complement strand
TTTCTCTGCCTATAGTTATAGTGAGGGAAAGAGTCAAAGTCTCAGTATCTCGAAGCCTCATAGAACCGCAATAAACGCATTGCTGCAAAGAGGCTGTTCGAAAGCATTTCACGCTTACGGGGATATCAATGAGCGCTTTGCTCTCTACGGCTTTCTGAAGTAACTATCCCGAAAACTGACTCTTTCCCTCAACCTCCCTTTTTTTAATGCAGCGGTTACACTTTTCACTTCAACCCGAAGCATAAAGTTCGAATTTAGAAATGGCGCGGGATGTGGGATTTGAACCCACGCGGCCTTTCGACCACAGACTTAGCAGGCCTGCCCCCTACCAGGCTAGGGCAATCCCGCATTGCTTAGACTGATGCTAGCCTATGCATTCGTCGTATTATTATTTTTTTGTTTTTGCAGGCTTATTGGTTGTAAAATTCTTATTTATTACCTAGCGCATAACTTCTTTCAGTGGAGATGTTTGGGATGAGCGCTACGGAGTTGCGGGTTTCGAAGATTCAGAATGGCACCGTTATTGACCACATTAGTGGTGGGTATGCGTTGGATGTTGTGAAGATTCTGGGGATTACTGGACGTGAAGGGCGTGTGATGACTATTGCTGTCAATGTACCGAGTGGGCGTTTTGGGGTGAAGGATGTTGTGAAGGTTGAAGGTCGCGCGTTGAATGCACGTGAGGTTAACCGCATAGCGTTGGTGGCGCCTCATGCCACGATTAACATTATCCGCGATTACTGCGTGGTGGAGAAGTTGGAGGTAAAGTTGCCGCGGGTTATTGAGGGCTTGGTTAAGTGTGTGAATCCTGCTTGCGTAAGCAATAGTGATGAGCCTGCGGTGGCGAAGTTTTATGTGGAGGATGAGGAGCCTTTGCTGTTGAAGTGCCATTATTGTGGTGCGTTGTTGGAGAAGGCTGATGTGTTGCAGCAGTTGTAGCTTTTGGCGTTTGATTTCGGTTCGGAATGTGCAGTAATGTTTATATCGGGATGTGTTGACTTTCATTTTTCAGAATATGTCCTACTTTAGACATATTGTATAAGTGTAGAACACAAATACACAAGGAAAAAAAACATGCTGCTACCAACCATCACAATAAGCGCGTGGACATTCTTCACAGGCTATTTAGTTTGGTACATCACGTCAGCAAAATGCGATGCACCCCTCACGGTTAATGACGCAAAAGTTTTATGGAAAATGCATAAGCAAAACACCAACTGTGCAGGACATAAATGGCGTCGTATAAGGTGTAAAAGCGGCAAGGTATTGGGTTTTGAATGTGAATGCGGTTACAAGTACACGCAAAAACGGCTCATATCATCCAGTTTGCATAGAGTAAACAACTGAATTACTGTTTTTTCTCGTTGGGTCTGCGTTGCGCTTTTGTTTTAGTGCGTGCTAGCTGGAACAGTTCTTCAAAGTAGTTTTTGCTCAGTGCTTTGCCTTTGCCTATGCTTGGGCACTCGTTTGTGTAGAGAAAACTGTATTTTCGGTTCGCTACCATTTTGAGTTCAAACGGGTAGAACCTGCAGATTAAGGGTCTCAAAGAGTAAATTGTGCAGCGATTCTTCGCCAGAAAGACGCATTTTCCGTTTTCCAGTGTCTTTTTCACCTCGTAACTGTAGGGTGCTTTGCCTTCAATCTGCTCTGCGAATTTAGCGATTGGCTGCGAAGCTGCTGTGGCGATTTGCTCAGCCTCTGCGGTTAAGAGAAGAATGCGTCTGGTTTTTTCTTGTGTGTTGCCGCAGCATAGTCCGCATTTTGTGCATTGGAAACGCAGCTCAGCAGGATAATCAAAGTTCACTTTCTGTCCCAGCACAACAGGGCGTTGGAGCGCAATTATTTGTTTCGGTGTCCTTCGCCGTACTGGTAGGGTCTACTATGGTTTTTTTCCAGTTTCTTTTTGAACATGGCATCCATGTCCACATTGGAGCATGCCAAACGGCTTGCGTCTAAAACGTAAAATATTACGTCTATGAGCTCTTCAGCTATTTTTTCTTCAGGTGCGCCTTTTTTCCATGAGTCGCTGGCTTCGCCGAGTTCTATGAAGGCGAAAAGAAGCTTTTTCGGGATGTCTTCAGGCTTGTTATAGAAGCCTTTCTCAATAACTAACGCTTCGATTTCTTTTTTCATTTCCTCCAAGTGCATTTTACGCTTTCTCCTGCATGTTCGACGGGTTGTGAGCGTTTGTGCTCACACAAGACTATACCCCCCTTATATAAAGTATAAATAGGCGGTGCTAGCGGTTTGAAGCAGGCAAGGCTCTTATGAGCGTTTATGGAGTAGCCGTTTTTTGTTGATTATGATGAATGCAGTTGCCGTCAGCACTAATGCGGGAATGAGCCATGAGGAATACTCTGGAACAACACCGTTTTCATCAGTCTTAACCAACCAAAAATCGCCCTTAGAAGCGCGCTTGTATTTGCGTGCTGAACTTATTCAAGGCTTTTGAACAACCTTGTAATCCACTTCGAGACCTCTCGTGCCTGTTTGTCGGGTTTTGTCAATTTTCAATTCTACTTTGCTGTTCAGCGCCTTAAAATCGTGAATGAAACCTTCAACATAGCCTAGCACGCCGCAGCTATTGCAGAAGGCACCTGAAAACGCGATGGTAACGCTCTGCGGAGACACGCGGACAAGCTTGGCTATGGCTTCAGGGCTTCTGAACCGATTATAGCGGGCAATTGCCTTGCGAATTGTGTCTTCCAGTTCTGGCTGGGAAAGCATGAATGGGTTACCTGTGTAAAAGCAGGGTTTTTGGTATATTGAGGTTTCGCCATGTGCCAAGGTTAAAGCGGGATTCTGTTGCCGTCAAATCCGAGTTTAGAGATGCCCAACTCGTCTTTTACTTCGCGTAGTTGCGCGGCGTTGAACACGGGTCCGTCTCGGCAGACGCGGTACTTGCCTATGACGCAGGTTCCGCATAAGCCTATGCTGCATCGCATTAGCCGTTCTAAGCTGGCTTCCAATGGGATTCCGCGTTTTTCTGCAAGTTCGAAGACTTTGCGCACCATGAGTTCTGGTCCGCAAGTGTAAACCATGTCGAACTTGGCTTGGGTGAGAAGCTTTTCTAGGGGTTCGGTTGCTAAGCACTTGAGGCCGTAGCTGCCGTCTTCCGTTGTTGCAGTTACGCTTGGCTGGGTGCACACTGCGTCAAGTTCGCGTAGGAATAGGAGTTCGTTTTTTGTTTTGGCGCCCGTGACGAAAACTAAGCGTTCTGCTTTTGGGGCTAAGCGTTTGGCTAGGAACAGGAGTGGCGCGGTGCCTGTTCCGCCAGCAGCCAAGAGGATTTTGCCGTGGTGCGTGGTGAAGCTGTTTCCGAAGGGTCCGCGTACGCCTATTGTGTCGCCGCTTTTTAGGCTGTGCAGTGTATGTGTTGCTTCGCCGACCGCTTTAACTGCTACAGATGCTTTGCCGTCTGCGGCGTTTAGTATGCTTAGGGGGATTTCGTCTACGCGGGGTATCCAGAGCATGAGGAATTGTCCTGGTTTTGCTTTTGCGCAGAGCTTGTCCTTGACTGTGAAGGTTTTTACTGTTGGGCTTTCGGTTTTCACGCTTACGATGCGCGTTGTTCGCATGGTGTTAGCTGCGGTGAGATAAGCCGACAATTTCCGTCACACTCCTAAACTTTTTCTTTTTCAGGTAAGCTTCAACTCCGCGGTTTATGGTTGTGAATATGCTGGAGCCGTTTAAGGCTATGGCGGTGCCTATTTGAACTGCTGATGCGCCTGCGAGATAAAACTCCACTGCATCGCGCCAAGTGGTTATGCCGCCGCAGCCCATCACGGGCACTTTCACGCGTTCGCAGATGTCGTAGACGCATCTGAGCGCGATGGGTTTTATTGCTGGTCCTGAGAGTCCGCCGCGCTTGTTGCTTAGTATTGGGAGGGCGGTTTCAGCGTCGATTGCCATGGCTTTGACCGTGTTTATTGCGGTTAAGGCGTCTGCGCCAGCTTTTACCGCAGCCTCAGCCGCTTCCGCGATGTCTGTGACGTTTGGAGACAGCTTTACGATAAGTGGTTTGTGCATTGCGGTTTTGACTTGTTTGACAACTTCTGCGAGGACTGCGGGGTTTTGTCCGATTTCTGAGCCAGTGTCTCTCACATGTGGGCATGAAACGTTAAGTTCCACTGCGTCTGCGCCAGCCTCTGCTGCTTTCCGAGCTGTTGCAGCGTATTCTTCTGGTGAGTAGCCGTAGACGCTTACGATGAGTGGCACGGGCAGGATGGTTTTTGCGTGGCGGATTTCCTGAACGTACGCGTTTATGCCGGGGTTGGGGAGTCCCATGGCGTTTACTAATCCGCATTTTGTTTGGGCTACGGTTGGGTTTGCGTAGCCTGCGCGTGGCTTTAAGCCGATGGATTTGGTGATTACGGCTCCTGCGCCGCCTTCAACGATGCTCATCAGTGATTCGGCAGAATAGCCTAAAATGCCGGAAGCCAAGACTGTGGGGTTTTTGAGTTTTAAGCTTGCGAAGTTAATGTTTAATGGGTTAGTGCTCAAAGGCTTTTTTCACCTTCTGAACTGTTAAGGGATAGTCTATTGCGTTTAATAGAGATAAAGCTTCATTTAAGTTGCTTGAGGTTTCTGTTCTGTTGTGAGTTTTTTCTATAGCCCCCTTATTTA
>CAYGYB010000132.1:0-4668 GCA_964354015.1 uncultured Candidatus Bathyarchaeia archaeon | reverse complement strand
CCTTGCTTTGGCTTAAGATGTGGGTTCAACACCTATCGAAAACGATTTTGGCAAAGCGAGTTACGGACGGCCAAGAGACTTGAGAGCCATAGAAAGAAGCGTTCTAGACAGGCTTAATCTGGAATCAGTCGAATACGAAATCGAAACTGAAATAACCGTTAAAAGCCTGAAAACCGGCTTCACCTTCAAAGAAACACAAATCAGCTGCGAAAGAAAAAATCATGCTCCAGTCAGTGCTTAAATTGGCCGAAGAAAAGAGATCTATGACGACAAGCGACATCTTTGAAGCTTTACACAGACAGAGAGGGAAGCCTGTTAATCCAAAGAGAGTACTGAGCATATTAAACACTTTAGAAAAACATGGCTTAATCAAAAGAAGCATCGTTTCCATTGGAAACGCACCAAGGCTTATATGGAACGTATAGGCAGTATTCCGAAACCTTAAAAAGCGTTGCCAATAATTGTTCCCGACCGAAGTTCACAAATAGGTTGGGAATCTAAAGTCAAAACGCAGAGTTGGTAATCCTATGTCGATTAAAATTGGTGCTGTATTCCTAGTTTCAGGCATTTTATCGCTTATTCTTTCTGTATACTATGAATCCCAAATCTTGGCTTTCATAGGTTTAGGTTTAACTTTTTGGGGCGCCCTCTTCATTCTAATCACGCCCAAGAAATACGTGGAAGGCAGCCTTCTGGAAACTGCTGCAATCCCTTCTTACCTGACAATAGACCGAATAATCAAAGACCTCAAATACAAAGGCAAAGGCTACTATACGCCACCTTATCCAAAAGACGTCTACCTTCCTGAACACCTCAAAGGTCTCAAGGACATGGTTGTCTATGTTTCAGCCGAAAACGAAGAAGGCATGCCATCAATTACAGAATTAGCTGAAGGCAAATTCTTACTTCAGAATCCTAACGGAGTGCTCGTAACCCCGCCTGGCTTAGGCCTCCTAACACAAATTGAAAAGAAAGCAAACGTGAACTTCACAAAAATATCCCTTGAAGACTTGTGCGAGCTCATGCCGCGTTTCATTCTTGACAGCTTCAGCTTAGCCAAAGAGATGAAAATGACGATTGAAGAGAATCAGGTTAAACTGAAACTCATCGACTCAATCTACAAAAATCTCTACAGCAGTGAAAACAACCTGAAAAGCATCAACATCCTCGGATGCCCCATCGTCAGCGCCGTAGCCTGCGCCCTCGCCAAAGCATCAGGCAAACCCGTCACAATCCAAAAACAAAACGTGGAGTTGGGCGGTTCAACGATAAACGTGCTTTACCTCATCGTGAAAGGTTGAGATTAATGAATTTCCCTTTATCCCTGTCAGACATCAGCCTGTGGCTCGCCATCACAGCCATAATACTCCTAATAACATCCGAGTTGTTATACTCATCACCAGAATATTCCGCCCGAATCGCCATAAACAAGAAACTCTTGAGACTCGTAGCGCTCGGCTTAGGCATAGGCTTTCTAGCAACAGTGGTAATGCGCATTTTCCAGCCGTTCTAACCATAGATCTTTCCAAGCATTGTTCTATAATACTTCACCACAACGGTTTATAAAGAAGAATTCTAAACTACTAACAGCGGGGAAAGGAGAAAATAGTAATGCGCAAAAGCAAAATGTTACCTATCTTAATAGTCTCTTTAGCTGCTTTATTCAGCAGTTTTACGGCAGTAGCGAATGCTTGGCCAACTTATACTTATGAACTGAGCAGTAATTATCCAGGACCTTATGTACCACTTGGCACAACCGTGACAGTGACCGCCACAACGACAGATCCAAAAGCCTATTCAGTGATGTTTATTTGGGTCAGCCCATCACATGACTATTCTACTGGTATCATACCTATTAGTGGCGGGAGCGCCAGCTCGTCTCATACTCTCGACGAAGAAGGCGAGTGGTGTGTGCACGCAATTTTCTTCGACAGCATCGGCTGCGAATGCTTTAGAATTGTGTATCCCGTGGCGTGGAGATGCATAAGAATCTTTGTTAACGTCGTACCAGAGATTCCTGTCGTAGGCACTGCAGGTGCATCAATCGTAATGGCGTTGGGTTTAGCTTACAAAATGAAGCGTAAGTCTCCGAAGTCGGTAGCAGCATAGAAAAAACGTATGCTCTGCTCCTTTTTTGTGCGATTCTTTAATTTTCTGTGCGGAATAAGGTTAATTAGGCTCTCTGCTGCGATTGACAGTTAATTCACACTTTGTGTAGTGTCTCGTATGATACAAGTTAGGCGCATAGGACCGACCGTAGTCCACTTCATACGGTCAAACTATCGCTTAATTCTCTTGATAGCGATGGCTTCCTTATCCGCCTTCATCGTTTACGGAAATGACTTTCTAATTCTTGCAAATGAAGCTTTGCAAAATGAAAGTTTCAGTCACGTATTGCTGTTGCCTTTTTTCGTTGGTTTTCTTCTTTATCTGAAGAAAGATGTTGTAAAAGCTTCGCTGGCGATAGATGCACACAAAAAAAGAACAAGCGCCAAATACGTGAACGAAGTCTTAGGAGTAATCCTCTGTCTTGTCGCTTTTTTGATTTATTGGTATGGTTCCTACACTTTCTACCCTTTGGAATATCACCTTTTCTCTCTTCCAATTTTTGTTATGGGCATCACACTTTTTCTTCTTAATTCTCGAGCACTATTAATGCTGATTTTCCCAATACTCTTCCTCCTGTTCTTGATCCCGCTGCCTGCCACAGTCCTCTACACTGCTGGTGGCGCCCTGTCCAGCGTTAACACGCAGGTCTCTTACACTATTCTGAAAGCTTTAGGAGTACCTATTACGCTGTCTACTTCATATGGAGCGCCAGCAGTTTTACTGACAACTGCTGCTGGGCAATCTGTAAACTTCGCCGTTGACATACCCTGCTCAGGAATATACTCTTTAGTAGCCTTCACCATGTTTGCTGCCTTCCTAGCTTTCATATCAAAAACCTCCATATTCAAGAAGCTTTTAGTGTTCGTTCTGGGCTTTTCTGTTTTTGCGCTGTTGAACCTAATTCGGATAATCGGCATATTTTCCGTTGGATACTTGCTGGGCGAAGAAGCAGCTGTCCTGACGCATTCAGTCGCCGGCCTAATACTCATTTTCATCGGCATGATACTCATTCTTGTCATATCGGACAAAATCTTGAAAATCAAGATAATGACTAGACCGCAAGAGCAGCAACCATGCCCAAAATGCACAACGGGGCAACATAGCTTCACGGGGTTCTGTCAAAACTGTGGACGGTTTCTCGGCGGCGGATCCAACCTATTATCTTCCAAGACGTTACTTGCGAAGCTTCTTTTACTGGTGTTAGGTTGCTCAGTCGTGATTCTCTCCATACGTGCGCCAACGTTTGCCACGGCACAAGGCTCACTTGATCTATTATCAGGTGATAATTGGCAGAACGCCACAGGTGTGCTTCCAGAAATTTCGAACTATACCCTTTCATTTCTCTATAGAGACACGGCGTATGAGGAAATAGCTCATCAAGATGCCTCTCTTGTATACGGCTATTTTCCCGCTAACATATCTAGCCCAGTTTTGTACGCAGATATAGGGATTGCAAACAGCATATCAAACCTTCATAACTGGGAAGTATGCCTTGTATCTTTGCAGACAGCTCAAGGGCAAAATCCATTAGTCAAGGTGCTGGACTCCAAAGAAACTCAATTACTTCAAGATCCTCCATTGATAGGTCAGTATTTCGTTTTTGATAGCACAAAAAATTATACACAGGTTACGTTGTACTGGTACGAAAAAGCAACTTTCAAAACGGGACTCACAGTAGAACAAAAATACGTTAGGATAAGCTTAATCATACTTGCACAGGACTCTTCCGACTACTTGCAATTTGAAGAAGAATTATTTAAGGCTGGGCAAATTATCGCCTCACACTTGGAGCCGTTGAAAACTGAGGCTCTCATATCCCTTGGAGTCCCAGCCCAGCAATCTCTACTTGTTGCATGCATCGTTTTTCTTGTCATCACAAAAACGGCACAGTATCTCGACGAACAAAGAAGAACCGCTAACAACCTGAAAATTTTCAACAACTTTGCATCAAAAAAAGAAAAAATAGTGCTCAATAGTATTTCTGAATTGAACAAAGAAAACAAACACATGAAAACAAAGGACATAACCGACAACGTTCAAAAACAGGTTGGAAAACCCATAAACCCGAGGACAGTGCTGAAGATATTGAAGACGTTAGAGGAACATGGCTTTATTAAACGCACAGTTGCCTCCATAAACAATGCGCCTGTTCTCGAATGGAAAGTGTAGATAACAAGTCTCCAAAACTTTTCTAACTGAAAGCGATGATTGCAAATGCTTCATTTAAAGGTTATATAAGAACATCCCCTCTATCCTTTAAAGAGAAATCGTCAGGTTAAAAACAACGTATCAAACTGGAACTATTAGCTGTTTGAATTCCTAAGATGTGTTGTCAGCTTATCTGCTGCAAAAAACCGCGGCGGCTGATGAACACCCAAAAGTAACTTTAAACTATAATCGCAAAAAAATAATCAAATACCCTTTATTGTTTTGAGAACGTAGTTTAGAAGGAATTTTGATATTATTATGAAAAATCATTCAAATATGGCTGTTAATTTCAGCTCTTCTTTTCTGGATACGGCACAGCATCTGGAACCATTATTGGCTTAACAATATTCC
>CAYGYB010000131.1:0-4674 GCA_964354015.1 uncultured Candidatus Bathyarchaeia archaeon | reverse complement strand
CGAGTATATGGGCACTTTTTCTTTCAGTATTCCGCGGATTTCCCTTATTTTTTCAGGAACTGTGGCGCCCACCACCACGCCATCCGCATCCCATTCTAGCGCTTTTTTTGCGAAGGACACGTACTGTAGCGTTTTCCTGCCTGTTTCCGCGTCGCATACTGTCTGCCCGTAGCCTTCAGTTGCGCCTTTGTGGCTCATGTACGCGAGCAATATTACGCCTCGCTGCTGCTTGCGTGCGACGTCGAATATGGGTTTTAAGCCTTCTTCCCAGCCTACGAACGGGTTAGCTATTAAGGCGTCGAAGCCCGCGGCGTAGTAGTATTCGGCTATGACTTGGTTGGATGCGCCGATGTCGTTGGCTTTGCAGTCCATTATTGCAGGCAGTCCTTTCTCGTGAATACGGGTTATCAGCTGCTGCACGCCGTTGAACGTGCCGAGCGGGAGAACCAGGTGATGGTTGATTTTCACCGCGCACACGTACGGGTGAACCGCGTCTAGAACGTTTTGAGCTTTGGTGAGTAGGCTTTTTCGGTTTTCTGGGTTTTGATAGGGAAAGTCTAAAGCTAACACGATGCGGGATTCCTTGTTCTTCGCGGTCTCTTCTATTTTTGCCTTGAACGACAAAGTGCCACCTTCCTTCCTTATTTAGCCGCGTAACCGAATAACCTTTACTGTTGCGGCTTATCCATTGCCATGTGGAAAATTTATTATTCCACTTCCAACTGCAACTCTTGCTAACGGCTTCGATATGAGCACGGTGATACTTGGAGAATTTGCGGCTTTAGGCGCGGCAATCAGTTGGGCTGTAGCGCCGATACTCTACAGACGCGCTTTATTTAAAATGAAACCCATCCCAGCAAACATCATACGATGCGCAAGCAACGCCGCGGTTCTCGTGATAATCCTATTCGCGTTTGGCAAAGCTGGAGCCATGGCGAGTTTGCCCCTTGAAGCTGTCGCCGTAATAGTTGCCAGCGGAGTAATCGGCTTAGGAATCGGCGATACCTTGTACATGATTGGTTTGAACTCCGTGGGGGTTGCCCGCGCAGTGCCTTTAGCTGCTGCGTATCCGCTTTTCAGCTTTGTGTGGGCAACGTTCCTGCTGGGTGAACCCGTAACGGCGACCGCGGTTTTAGGCGCCTTCGTGATACTGCTGGGAATTTGGCTGCTGAGCAAAGAAAAAAATCAAAACGCTACTGATGCAAAGGGTAAATTTGCCTTCAGAGGCGTAATTGCGAGTTTGGCAGCGGCTGTAGCGTGGTCAGTAAGCATCACGTTGATGAACGTTGTCGTCACAATGACCAGCATGAACAGTTTGGACGTTAATTATGCAGTGGTCACTACGAGAATTGCCGCCATAGCGATGTTCATGCTTGCGCTTTCGCCCGTGCTGGATAGGGAGCGGGCTTTTCTCAAAGCAAAACGGAGCACGCTGATTGAGCTGTGCGTAGGCGGGCTTGTGGCAAACGGCGTCGGATGGCTACTTATGAACTATAGTTTCCTCAATATCCTAGAGGCGCAGGCGGTGCCAATCTCTTCCACGACTCCATTGTTTTCGGCAATAGCGGGTTTCGCCTTGTTCCACGAAAAAATGACCGTTAGCAACACGCTTGGCGCCATAGTTGTTGTCGCTGGAATTTTCCTGATTTTTATTGTTTAGCTGTGTCTCGCGTAAAAGCGGTACAGTTTTATATTTCGTCTGTAGAGTGAGAAGCGCAGGCTGGAAGGGTTCGCGTATGTCTGTGTCGCCTAGTATCCGAGAGATTTTGGCAAGAAGAATCGCAGGCGAGATAATACTCTCAAGCAAATCTGGCGCTACGATGCGCAAGTGGCGCGAACTCTTCGCGGTTTCCCAAATAAGCCTCTCAGAGAAAATGGCACTTTCACCATCAGTCATAAGCGACTACGAAAGCGGCAGAAGAAAAAGCCCAGGCGCCAAATTCACCCGCAGACTCGTGTTTGCGCTCCTGCAGATTGACGAGGAAAAAGGCAGCCGCTTCACCAGAGA
Source organism: uncultured Candidatus Bathyarchaeia archaeon (assembly GCA_964354015.1). Taxonomy (GTDB): domain Archaea; phylum Thermoproteota; class Bathyarchaeia; order Bathyarchaeales; family Bathycorpusculaceae; genus JAOZHU01. Next base: position 2,666 of record CAYGYB010000131.1, on the reverse strand, counting down.
ATTCGCCAAACTAACCAGTTCACCCAGCATGGCTATCATAGACCTCAGGGAATTCCCCATACCCGTCCGCGTGGAATACCTGTGCAAAGCCATAAGCGGCGAGGTTGTAGCCTGCCAAAACAAATACGTCAAAGAAGTATGCGGCTACACGGTCATCGACAGCAAAAAAGCAATTGAAGCGCTTTCAGGCTTGGAATACGCGCAGCTGTTCGGAGCATCAACGGAACGCGCTTTAATATTCACGAACGTGGACGCTGGCAGTTTGCCGATGATGATTGTGCGCGTCAGCAGCCTGAAACCGCGGGTAGTAGTGTTTCACCGCACCAAACCAGATGAAGAAGCGATACGGCTGGCAGAATACGAACAGGTGCCGCTGATTCACTCAACAGTGCCCACACTTGAGCAACTAGTGAAGTCACTGCGGAAACTGTACCGCATCGCCCTGCGCATAAAGCTTGGCAGGCGCGTTAAACCGCCACCAAAAATAAGCGCCTAGTTAGTTTGTGAGAGCTTGCCAGTTCTGCAGAGAATATTTATATTAGGCTTCATGATTCTACTGCAAGGAAAAACCCGAAAAGGAACAGAATATCTTGACAACTCCACACGATGTTCCAGCAGCAAAATTCATCGAAAAACTAGCCAAATACCTAAAAGAGAACGTTGATGCAGTGCAGCCTCCAGCATGGGCAAGCTTTGCCAAAACAGGTTCGCATGTTGAAAAGCAGCCTCAAGACGCTAATTGGTGGTACACTCGCAGTGCGTCGATACTGCGTAAAGTTTACGTTCACGGTCCAATAGGCATAGAGAAACTGCGTGCTGACTACGGCGGCAGAAAAAGTTTCGGCACTAAACCTAATCACGCCTCTAAAGCAGGCGGCAGCAACATACGCAAAGTCATGCAGCAACTGGAGCAGGCGGGCTTAATCCAGACCGCAACCACTCAAGGAAGAAAGATGACTCCGAAAGGAAGGAAACTTCTTCAGGAAGTAGCTCAAGACTTGCAGAAGGACATGGCGAAAACGGTTCCAGAGCTCAGGAAGTATCAAGGCGAATAGGCGATGTCGGACGAAGAGCTTGAGGCGATTCGCAGAAGAAAACTTTTAGCTATGCAGCAGAAAATGACCGATGACCAACGGCAAACGCAAACAGACCAGCAGATGGAAGCGCAAAAGCAGGAGCTGCTGAGGCAAATATTGTCTCCTGAAGCTAGGCAAAGATTGACAAACCTGAAAATGGTTAAGCCCGAATTTACAGAGCAGTTAGAACTTCAATTAATCCAGTTGGCGCAAATGGGCAAAGTGCCCGTACCAATGTCGGACGCTCAACTGAAACAAATATTAATCCAGCTTCAATCTCGGAAGCGTGAACCAAAAATAAGAAGGATATGAACATGGCACGAATTAAACCTCCAGCTAAAAAGCACAGGCTAGCCAAAGCTAATAAAGAAAAACAGCCTGTCCCAACTTGGGTAATAGCGAGAACTGGTGGGAAAGTTAGGACAAACCCTAAACGCAGAAGGCAGTGGAGAACGCGAAAAATAAAGGCATAGGAGAATCGAAAGCATGAGAGAAGAAGACAAAGAGGAAATGCAAGACGCGGCAGAAGCGGGCGCCATCAAAGACGAGGATACCGGCGCAGAACTTGAAGAAACTTTAAAGGAAGAAACCGCGCAGGAAACAGCTAAAACCGAAGAAACGCCTGAGCAAGCAGCCGAAGAAGAGGAAGCTAAACCTCTTTCGAAGAAAAAGAAGAAAGAGGAAGAAGAAATCGTTGAAGAAAGAACCTACACGATTCCCTTGGGCAAAGCGTTAATCAAGCCACCGAAGAAGCGAGCGCCGAGAGCCATGCGCATGATACGGGCTTTCATAACCAAACACATGAAGTTAACTGCGAAGGCAGAGGAAGAAGAAGAGGAAAAAGAATTACCTACCCTTGTAATAAGCAAAGAAGTGAACGAGAAAGTCTGGGGCAGAGGCATAGAGAAACCTCCAAGAAAAATCCGCGTGCGCGCAGCTAAAGACAAAGACGGCAACATTACGGTTTATCTGGCTGAAGAAAGCTGATTTTAGGTAACAAAGGCTTTTTGCTTTATTTTTTCCTAAAGTTTAATTTCAGAAAAGTTACCGGCAATCATACAGGCAGCACTGAAGTGCCCAGCTTTGTGCTGGCGGTTCCTAACTTTTATTAATGTTTTCCGAAGTAACTGTGTCGGGAATAGTGCTTCATAATTCTAGTCTTCATGAGCTGATAGAAGAGTGTCGAGTAAAAAAGGGGGGAATTGGGCAGCGTGGGTTTTTCACAGGATTTCATGAAAATGCGTTTAGAGTACAGCGTGGAATTGGCTGTTTAAGGTTCAGTTGCATTGCAAATAAATTTTGGTAATTGAAGAATTGATTTTCGTCTTCGAATCATCCTGTTTGATGTTTTCGTATGGCTTTTTGAACGATTTTCTGCTGAGTTTACTTAAGGATGAGGCTTTTTTCGGTTTTAATGAACGCCCGCAACTCGGACTTATACATGAGAAAATCTTATAAACTCGTCCTTCATAAGAGGAAGACAGACAATTAAAAATAAAGGAGAACAAAAAATGCAATCTTCAATAAGCAAAACAAAGACTGCTGCTATAATCGTTATAGCTTTGATGATGGTTTCTACAATCGCAATGT
>CAYGYB010000130.1:0-4726 GCA_964354015.1 uncultured Candidatus Bathyarchaeia archaeon | reverse complement strand
CTGCCTTCTTGACCTTCTCCTCCAGAGTAGTACCTCTGAATATCATAGCCTGATGCTGAATAAAGTTCCGTTGCCACAACAGGGAAAGTAATAATGGTGTAGCTTGATTTTGATTGGGGTGGAGAATCAACAATATACAGCGCATAAGAAAATGTATCATTTCCATTGTACGAACTGGTTATGTTCCTTAGAGGGTAAACTTCAGTCCAATTATTGGCATAGTGGGGTTTGGTTCGAATATTATAGTATATTTGATTGTTTGAGTAGTCGAAGCGCTGGTTCTTAATTGTAACTTCAATTGAGTTATTACTTGTTAGCTTAGTTTCACTCAATCCAGTATAAGGATTTGTAGTAGTTACGCTATATGAAGCATTCACAAACTTCACCGTGAATTCTGGGACAGACGGCTTAGGTATGGAGGATTCAGCATTGGCTAACAGCCTAGTAGGCTGTGAAAGAGACATAATCGGAGCGGACAGCACAATAAATAAACAAAGTGCTAACGCTGCTCTCTTCACGCGGGTTGACCTCCACTGCGTCTTTTGAAATAGACCAGCAAACCAGCGCCCACAACAACTGCGGCGACAGAAGCAGCAACGACAAAGGCAGTTGGGAAAGGCTCTGGTTGTGGTTCTGGTGAAGGCGCTGGCGAATCAATAGTTAATGTTTGTGTGTTGCTCCAGCCGCTTTTTTCTCCCTTAAATACATACGGCATAATACCGTTTGAATAAACTCCTCTGTCCCGATATCCAATCATTGCCTCTACTTGAAAGTCTACTTGCCCACTGGTAGGAAGTATACCAACCTTCATGCTGGGACTCAATGGATAATCAGCAGGTGGATAGTAAGCACTTTCTCCTAAAACATATGATAGCACTGTGTAATCTGAATTTGACTGAGTTGGATAACCATCTTCAGCGTCGTAAAGGTCAGTCCAATTTTCACCATTAGCTCTTATGCGAACATTATAAACGAGTGAATAATTGTAAATATTGTTTCCATCAAAGGGCTGATTCTTAATCGTCAATTCTATCGTTGATTTATTTGCCTCAGTAAGAGAACCGATAGGCTTCACAGTAAACTCTGGAACTGAGGGTTTAGGATAGGTGGGCGTTGGAGTAGGCACTGGTGGTGTGGGTGTTGGAGTAGGCATTGAAGCTGGACTTGAGGATGGGGTTGCTGGTAGGGGAGTTGGGGTGGTTGTTTGCGCTGATGCATGTTCAGGTTTAGCCATAATCAAGCTTGATGCTGCCAAGACAAGAACAAGCACTAATGTAAAGCGTTTGCTCATGGGTTTACCCAATGATATTGGGTTGTTTACGCGATTAAAGCCTTCTTGTAAAGGTTTCTTGACCAAATCTTAGTCAAGATTTCTTGACAAGCAAATCCTTCCATGTACGCAATTCAATGTATTTGGAGCCTAATAGAAATAGAATGCAGAAACCTATAGGGGGTAGGTCCATATTGGCGTTTTTTTAAGCCATTAGCATGTTGAAAACGGTGTTAGAAGGCGCTTGCTATTCTGTTGCAGGCTTCTTTTATGCGTTCTTTCGGCTGCGTAAACGTTATTCGCGCGTAGCCTTCACCGTACTTGCCGAAGCCGATGCCTGGCGTCACTGCTACTCCAGCGTTTAGTAGTTTTGTGGCGAATTTCATCGAGCCGCCTTTGCAGTTTATCCACACGTAAAATGTTGCTTTCGGTTTTTCGCATTTGTAGCCTATTTTGCAGAGGTTTTCAACCAGCAGGTCGCGGCGTTCCTGCAGGATCTGGTTGTTTTTCTTTAGGAACTCTGGCGCTTCGCGGCTTGTGTAAGCGGCTAAGGCTTTCACGGCTACTTTTTGAGTGTACACGGGTGGTCCTGAATCGATTTGCGATTTGACTTTTGTTAAACCGCTGATAAGTTGCTTGTTGCCTACTGCGAAGGCGATGCGGTCGCCCGTCATGTTGAAGGTTTTTGAGAGCGAGTGAAATTCAATGGCAACGTCCATGGCGCCATCAACTTCGAGGATGCTAGGCGCCGTATACCCGTCAAACGTTACCTCTGAATACGCGTTGTCGTAGCAGAGGATAATGTTGTTTTCCCGAGCGAACCCCACCGCTTCCTTAAGGAACCGCTTATCCACTGTGGCGCTTGTCGGATTGTTCGGGTAATTCAGAAACAGCATCTTAACCTTTCCAGGATGAATCGCTTCAAAGTCAGGCTTGAAACTGTTCTCCTGAAGCAGCGGCATTGCCACTGGGATGCCGTCGTTAAGTATTGTGCCGCCGTTATTGTAAACTGGGTAGCTTGGGTCAGGCACGAGCACTCGGTCGCCTGCATTCACAAAAGCCCTTGCAATGTTAGCTAAGCCTTCCTTTGAACCCATAAGCGCGATAACTTCATCTGGAGCTAAATCCACGTGGAATCGTGTTTTGTACCATTTTGCCACTGCTTGTCGAAAGTCGGGTTCGCCTTGGCTGAAAGAATAATTATGATTCTTCAGATTGGCTACTTCCTTTTTGAGAGAAGCGATTACGAAGGGAGGCGGTGGCAAGTCAGGGTCACCTATGCTTAAAGAAATCAAGTCAACGCCCTGCGCCTTCTTTTCCTTGATAACTCTCTCGATCTCAGCGAACAAGTAAGGCGGAAGCCGCTTCACTCTATCAGCAAACTCAACATTCATGCGCTTTACACGTCCTCAAACAGTTTTCCCTCAAAAACCTTCTCAGCCGCGCCACTCAGAAACAGGCGTTCAGCATATTCCACTTCCAAATCGCCCCCAACCAAGTGAACAGTAACCTTGCTATCAACCTTTCCAAGCATGTTTCCAGCAGCTACAGCGGCGCAGGCGCCAGTGCCGCACGCTAAAGTTTCGCCGCAGCCGCGTTCCCACACGCGAACTTTCACCGCGTTCCTGTTCAAGATTTGGGCAAACTCCACGTTTGTTCTCTTTGGGAAGAACTTGTGATTTTCAATTTTCGGACCAACCTGCTCAACTGGAAAAGCATCTACGCTGTCAACGAAGATAACGCAATGAGGGTTGCCTACTGAAAGGCAGGTTGCCTTGTAGTGTTCGCCGTTAACCTGCAAATCCTCATTCACGCACGTGCCAGCGCCAATCATGGGAATCTTGCTTCTTTCCAGCGTTGGCGCTCCCATGTCAACCTTCACGGATGTGACAGCGCTGCCTTTCACGGTTAGCCATGTCCGCCTTATTCCAGCTAATGTTTCAATGGTTAACTCTTTCTTACGGGCGATGCTGTTTTCGTAACAGTATTTTGCGAAGCAACGCATGCCGTTGCCGCACATCTCGGCTTCGCTTCCGTCAGCGTTGAAAATCCGCATCTTCACATCCGCCACCGATGAGTTCTCAACGAGGAGAAGCCCGTCTGCGCCAACCGAGAACCTTCTTTCACAGAGTTTCCGTGCTAAGCCAGCTGCCTCAGCGCTGCTTATTTGCGCGTTTCTGTTGTCGATTACGACGTAGTCGTTGCCTAAACCGTGCATTTTCCAAAACTTCACTGCAACCACTCCGCCTCGCGTTGACCAACCTGCAAATCCTCAAATGTCTCGCGCTCCCTGACCAAAGCGTACTTGCCATTCTTGACCAAGACTTCCGCAGCCCGTGGCCTAGCGTTATACTGTGAACTCATGGCGAACCCGTATGCTCCAGCGTTCAGCACCGCAAGCAAATCGCCCTCTTCAATCTTCGGCAAGCGTCTGTCCCGCGCCAACGCGTCGCCTGACTCGCAAATTGGTCCCACAACATCAACCGCTTCTTCCTCCGCATAGCCTAGCTTGTTTGCAATGACTACTGGATGGTATGAGCCGTACATGGTTGGTCTGATTAGCGTGTTGAATCCAGCGTCAACGCCGACGAACTTTTTGAAAGGTGTAGTTTTCACCGTGTTCACGGCGGTTAAGAGAACAGCGGCGTCGCAGACCAAGTATCTGCCCGGTTCCACGCAGAAAATCGGCTTACCTAACTTGTACTCGCTGATTCTACGCTTGAACAAGGAGAGGACAGTGTCAGAGAAAAGCGTCAGGTCTAGCTCTTTGTCTTCTGGCTTGTACGGCACGCCGAGACCGCCGCCTATATCGATGAACTCAAATTCCACTCCAACTTGCTCATGAACGCGCTTAGCTACGCTTAGAAGTTTTTCAAGGGCTAAAACGTAAGGTTCCACGTCAAGGATGCCTGAGCCCACGTGCATGTGTATCCCGAAGCGTTCAACACCTGCCCTTTTCGCTGTCGAATAAGCCTTTAACGCGTCTTCTTCCCACACGCCGAATTTGGATTGTTTGCCAGCTGTGATTACGTGGCTGTGGTGCCCAGCGCCAATTTCTGGGTTAATTCTCACGGAAAGGAGACTGGGCACTGTGATGCGGAGAAGTCTGTCTAGTTGTGACAGGGAATCCACGTTTATGGTTACGTTGGAGTCAACGAGGAATTTTAGCTCGTCGTTTCTGACGCTTGTCCCAGTGAACAGAATCCGCTCAGCGGGGAAACCAGCTTTTAATGCGATGGATACTTCGCCGGGGCTGACCGCGTCTATACAAGCGCCTTCTGCCCCCAAGATTTCCAGCACGGACAGGTTCGAGTTTGCTTTTGCAGCGTAGTAGATTCTGATTTGCTGGTAGTTGCGGCTTAACGCTTTGCGGAGGCGGTTGTAGTTGTCTCTGATTCGCTTCTCGCTGATGACGTATAAGGGCGTGTCGAACCGTTCGGCTAGTGCTGTGGCTGA
>CAYGYB010000129.1:0-4744 GCA_964354015.1 uncultured Candidatus Bathyarchaeia archaeon | reverse complement strand
TCTTTTAAAGTGGCTATGACTTGTTCGTCTGTTTTGTTGAGTTTCACCATCTGTTTAGCAGCCTCTGTTAGCCGTGTGTTATGGTTTTTTGGGCTTTTTCAATTTTGCGGTAAGCCAGTGAGGTTTGTGTTGGTGTATTCGGCGAAAGTTTATGTCTCTTTTTTTGAATATGCAGCGCTAGCTGCTCGGAGAAGACTACCCCCTCCCTTATTTAAAGTACAAATAGGCTCTGTGTGAGTTTGGTTTGATTATTTGAGATTGCATGCGTTAATCAATTTGTGGAGTCGTCTGTGGTCATGGTTTGCCAGATGGAGAGGAGTTCTTGCTTGTTTTGTTGAATTTTTTGGGCTTCTTTCATTTTCGATTTTATTAGGGTTTCCAAGATTTTTTCTGGTGGTGTCGCGGAGAAGAGTGCGGGGTGTTCAAGAGTTGCTTTCACGCATTCTTTGCTTTGTAGGTTTTTTAGGCTTCGGTAGAGTTGTTGCTTGTGCATTTTCAGCGCTTCAGTTATGTCTCTGGCTTTTTGTGGTCCTGTTTTTGCGAGGAAAAGGTAGACCCTTACGTCTGTGCGTTTCAGTCCTAAGCCTACGAGTGCCTTGATTACCCATTCTTGACTCATTCAATCATGCCTCTGAGCGAGGGAACTGAAAAAAAGAGGGGATAGGTGTTTGCAGCTTCATGAATGCACAGAGAAATGCTGCTTACATGTATGGAACTGGTTTGTGTCGTTTGCGGAAGTAGCGTGTGCTGACTATTACTGCGACGGTCGACAGCAGCACCATGACTCCGGTGGTTAAGCCCTCTGGAACTGGAGGTGAAGCGCTGAAAGCGTAAACTTTGCGGTCTACTGAGCCCACGTAGACAACGCCGTTAGCAACTGCAGGAGAAGAAATTACCCACATACCGGTTGTGTAACTCCATATGAACGCGCCGTCAGCAGCATCCAAACAGTAAACTTTACTGTTTGTAATTGAGCCTATGTAAACTTTGCCATCGGCAACAGCAGGAGAAGAACCCACATCGCCACCTGTTGTGTAATTCCATATGTGCGCGCCTGTTGCATCGTCCAAACAGTAAACTTTGTCGTCGTTTGAGCCTATGTAAACTTTGCCATCGATAACAGAAGGACAAGAAGCCACATCGTCGCCTGTTGTGTAATTCCATAGGTGTGCGCCTGTTGTAGCGTTTAGGCAGTAAACTTTGTCGTCGTGTGAGCCTATGTAAACTTTGCCATCGACAACAGAAGGAGAAGACTCCACGGCGTCGCCTGTTGTGTAATTCCATATGTGTGCGCCTGTTGTAGCGTTTAGGCAGTAAACTTTGTCGTCATTTGAGCCCACGTAAACTTTACCATCGGCAACAGCAGGACTAGACCACACCATGTCACCCGTTGTGTAATTCCATATGTGCGCACCTGTTGCATCGTCCAAACAGTAAACCTTGTCGTCGTATGAGCCTATGTAAACTTTGCCATCAGCAACAGCAGGACAAGAACCCACATCGCCACCTGTTGTGTAATTCCATATTAACGCGCCCGTCAAAGCGTTCAAGCAGTAAACCTTGTCATCCATTGAGCCTATGTAAACTTTGCCATCGGCAACAGCAGGAGAAGAAGCCACATCGCCACCTGTTGTGTAATTCCATATGTGCGCGCCTGTTGCATCGTCCAAACAGTAAACCTTGTCGTCGTATGAGCCTATGTAAACTTTGCCATCAGCAACAGCAGGAGAAGAAACCACGAAGCCCCCAGTTGTATAGTTCCATAGGGTTTGGTTTGTGCTTGGCGCCGGGGATGCTGAGTATCCGTTGTGCTGCAAATCATGACGGAACATTGGCCAGTCATAGGGTCTCGTAACGTCAGCGCTCGCCGTGTGCTGCATTATTGGATTGCTAAACCACAAGAAAGACAATATGAAAACTGCAAGTAACAAGCTTGAACATAGCCTAACTCGACCAAAGCCACAGTTGTGCCTACGCATTAGAGTTGCTGTTTTAGTTTTGAACATTTTTTCATTATCCTCCTTTTCAGTCTGGTAGTTCTGTTCAGACGAAAAGTGTTATTTAGAAAGAGCCACATATCCTCTAGTCAGTGTCAAAAGTATGTGACCACTCAGAGCAGTCTGGTAGAACACACAAAAAAAGGGTATGAAAGGAAATGAGCCAGGAACGAGTGCTCAAAACACTTCTAGGCTTTGGACTCACAGAAATGGACGCCAAAGTCTATATTTTCCTCGCAAAAAAGGGTCTTCAAAAAGCAATAGACATAGCTAAATCACTTAAAATGAACAAGGAGCAGCTTTACCGCAGCCTCAAGAAACTGCAAAGCAAAGGCATCGTAACCGCCACGCTTGAACATCCCGCGCGATTCTCAGCCTTGCCGTTTGAGAAGGCTCTGGACTTATTTGTAAAAGCAAAGATGGAAGAAGCTCAAGAGATTAAGCAGAATAAGGATGAGATTCTTTCGTTCTTTCAGTCCATTGCTGTCAAAGAGACTGACGCTTCAGCCAGATTCACGGTTATCGAGGGCAGAAACGTCATCTACTCAAAAATCCAGCAGATGATACAGGAAACCAAAAGCAAGCTGTCAGCCATATCAACGGTTCCAAGTTTAATGCGCGCTGACCAATTCGGCCTTTTTGACGTAGGCTCTGAGCAGCCTTTAAAATCTAAGATTCAATTCAGGTTTCTCACGGAAGTCTCCGAACAAAATGTTGACGCCGTGAAAAATCTTCTCAAAGAAATGGCAAATGCTAAAATAAGTTTTGAAGGGAGAACTCCTGACCTTGGCTTGAGATTGTTTCCTCGAATGGTGATCAGAGACGAAGAAGAAGCCGTGTTCTTCATCACAGCCAAGGCGGAAGCGTCTATGACAGAGCAAGACAACGCCTGCCTCTGGACAAACTGCAAAGCACTAGTCCACGCGTTTACGGCTATGTTCGAAGATTTATGGCGCAACTCCACGGACATTCGGAAGAAAACTGCTGAAATCGAAACTGGCACGCCAACACCAAAAACCTACATCATGAGTGATGCGCAAACAGCTCAGAAGAGGTACGATGAAGTCGTAAACTCAGCTGAAAAAGAAATTTTGGTCATGACTTCTTCGAAAGGTCTCATAAGAACGTGGCGAAACATGCCTCTTCTGAAAGAATGGGTAAAAAAGGGCGTTTCGGTCAAGATTATGGCGCCCATAATGAGTGAAAACTTGGAAGCCGCACAGCAACTGTTACAGTTCAGCGCAGTTAAACATGTGCCTACAAGCTACTTGGGAACAGCAATCATTGATGGAAAACACCTGTTCCAGTTCAAAACTCCACCGCCAGAACAGGAAAAACTTGATGCCACGCAATATTTTGAGAACACTTTCTACAGCAACGACCTTGAATATGTGGAAAAAACCAGAACGATGCTGAACGACATTTGGAAAAATGCCTCCGCCCCATCAGCCACAACACTTGAAACAGTACTTAGCTCTCCTGCGCCAACGCGTCCCATCCCCAAAGTAATTGACAAACCCAAGAGTTTGGGGAAGTTACTGACCAGAATGCATAGCGACCTCAGTGTAACAGCTATAATCCACCCGCCGAGTCACCTTAACATGCCTGATGTGTTAATTGTGGTTAATCGCTCGGAAAAACAATCTACATTTGGACCCAGCGTCAGCATGTTAGTCTACTTAAGATTTGAGACACCACCAGCTCATGCTCCCATTCCAGTACGTTATGCCGCCGTGCCAGTAGCTATGGTTGACACCAACCCTCATCCAAGTCTAATGCTTGTATTGAAAGGGATGACCGCAGGCACCCCTGCCGCGCAAAATGTCATAATCGTCAAACCAGATCAATTGGAATTGTATAAACGCGGCAACACCATCTTCGCTGGTTGGACCGTGCCCATACCGCTTCCTCCAACGCCCCACAGTCTGCCTCCTTCGTGCCTCATTGCTGAAGGATACGGCAATCCCAGCCCTTCTAGCGCTACTTATGACTTACCCTCGGGCTACAAGACAACAATAAACATGACTGGCCGCGACGCATTTTTAACTTACATTTCTCCGTCGTGGAATTACTCTGGACCAGGAACCGAAGGAATGGTGAGCACTAACCTTGTCTATGAAGTATATGCGCCGTAAATGAACAAATCAATATTAAGTGAGCATCAAACGTGGGCTCTAACCTAAGCCACCCCAAATCCCGAAAAATCAAAGTTGAGTTTAGATTCTAGTTGGGTCTTTCGCGAAGAAGTAGATGACCACGGCTGAGGCAATGCCCATGGCTCCAAGTGCGAGTCCTACAGCTTGGTATAAGCCGAACAAAACAAGCATTACTCCTCCCACGGCGGTTCCGATAACACCGCCCAAGGTGGCGAACATCATGCTTAGCGACATCATAGTGCCGCGAGCCTTCGGAACTTGGTCAAGAGCCAAACATTGGACTGCTGTAACAGTTGCAGCGGCAAACCATACGTGCGCCATATCCAAGGGTAAAGCAGTCCACAGGTTGGGCATGAAAAAGAACACCATTATTAGAACACCATTTCCGAGTGCGCCTACCACTGTTAGAGTTTTCGCGCCGAACCTACTCGAAAGTCGACCGACGACCAAGCTGGCAACAACATACATTGCAGCTGCTAGTAACATGATTCCCACCGCAAAACCCCGTATGGTTTCAACTGCAAAACCCATTGGTTCCAAGAACTGCTGCCTGTAAAACGCTATTGCGAAAAGTCCGAGCCCTCCTGCTGC
>CAYGYB010000128.1:0-4761 GCA_964354015.1 uncultured Candidatus Bathyarchaeia archaeon | reverse complement strand
AGACCTAGAAAAGTGTACAAGCTGACAAGCGAAGGACAAGGCATGTTGAACTTCACCGAAGATTCACTTAACCTCATCTGCAGAAAAATCAGTGTATCACCTGATACCGGCATGGCAGTTGAACAATCCGACCGAGCAACACTAAAGCCCATGATACGAAGAATTGGCGCACACCAAATAGCTTAACCCTCTAGTTTGTGCAGTCAAACACGCATACGCTTCCAGTGAAAATCAGCGCATGATCATGTTTTATATTTTTTTAAACTTTGATGCTGCATTGGTCACGTTTTTTAAAATCATGTTGAATTGTATGTTTCTCTCTGCGAAGGCAAGGCAACGAACGCGTTGCAAATATATCTCTCTTCCGTATAATTCTATCTAAGTGTCTCTTGCAAAGGTGACAGGTTGAATAAAGGTCCCCTTAGCATAAGTGGCGGGTTGCGCCGTCAAATTCTCGATGTTTGCAGGCACCTCGCTGGGACCGCCGAAATCACCGCCATAATCTTGCTTGACGATAATTCAATAACCGCATCAAGCGTGAAGGCAGCGCTGGAGATACTGGTGGTGATTCGCGGTTTTCAGCCCAGATTGCTAAGTTACGTGAAAGTCGTTGATGGAAGAAGCATCATTATTTTTGCGGTTGACCAGTGGGTTTTTGAAAGGGATGTGGAACGCGGCTTTCTAGGCGAAGCTCTAGCAAGTGCGTTAATTTTTCCTTACAGTGCCCTTAATGGCAGAGACTATTTGCACGCACAGGAAATCTTGTTGAAGAAACGCCTAATTCTTGAATTGCTGTCGAATTTGGTTCTGAGTTTTCCAGAACTCTCTTATCTCCTCCATATTAAACCTCAATATTTCATGTGTGAAGTTGTGTTAAACCGCGTTCGGGTTTTTCCTCCCATGGCTTATGGTATATCAAACTTTATACGCGGCAAATTCCCCAAGAAGGAAACCGATTCTGTTCTCTGCGGTTACTTGGAAGCATTAGAACAACTAGAAAAAGAGAAAAAAGTCATTCTTTCCGAAGGCTACGTGATGATTCCCAAAACGTTGGTGGCAGAAAGCAAAAACCCCAAAGTTCGTCTTGCAAACATTTCAAAGAACGCGCCGAGAACTCTGTTTACGTCGCTGTTCGGGGTTTTCCCGCAGTTGTTGAACTTTTTCTCGCAGAACACTGAAGCACTGCTGAAATTCCAAAAACTCCCTTGGAACCGAGAGGTCACCGCAAAACAGCACTTTCTGGACCCGCAAAAATACGTTTTTGTCCCTACAGCAGAAGGCTTAGTCTCCTTAGCAGACAGAGTCGACGTCAAAGCCTTTGCCCGAAAGATATTTTTAAATGACAAAGACGCTGCGATTAACGTTGAAAGAGTCGGCGGCGTCTTAAACGACGTGTATTTGATTAAAGCTCATTCGAACGGCATAGAAAAGAAAGTTCTTGTCAAACGGTTTAAGGACTGGTCTGGTTTCAAGTGGTTCCCGCTAACCCTCTGGTCGCTTGGTACCCGAAATTTCACCGTCTTAGGTCGATATAGACTCGAAAGCGAATGCGCCATGAGCGAGCTCCTGCGCTGCGAAAGATTCAACGTTCCAAAAGTTTTACACGTGAGCCACAATGAACGCCTAGTGTTCATGGAGTACATAGAGGGCGAAAACCTCAGTAATGCCATCAAACGAATCGCAGCAGCCAAAAACAAAGAGAAAATACAGCAAGATTTGGCTAAAATAGTGAGCGTTGGCGAGGCACTCGCGCGAGTTCATGCGCTTAACTTTGCGCTGGGCGACACAAAACCCGAAAACGTAATCGTTGACCCAGCTGATAAAATTTATTTGTTAGATTTCGAACAGGCTTCTCACGGCGGCGACAAAGCATGGGACGTAGCTGAATTCCTGTATTATTCGGGACATTACCTTCCGCCATTGAATAGTAACGGCAAAGCAGAATCGATCGCCAGAGCCTTCACAGAGGGCTACTTGAAAGCTGGCGGTGATGCTGACACCATCCAAAAGGCAGGAACCTCCAAGTACACGAGAGTTTTCAGCGTTTTCACCCTGCCCGCTGTGATAATTGCGATGTCAAACGTCTGCAAAAAAGCTGAAGCATTGAAGGTAGGAATATAATGGTAAAGAATACGACAAGTTTAACCTTCTATGGTGGCGTCAACGAAATCGGCGGAAACAAGATCCTACTCAGAGACGGCGATACAAAGGTGTTTTTCGACTTCGGCATGTCCTTCACTATGAAGAAACAGTTCTATTCGCCGCCGTTTCTTTCGCCTAAGAGCGAAATAAGCCTTCAAGAGCTCGATATTCTCCCAAAAATAACAGGCATCTACAAGTTTGATCCTAACCCGCCTGAAGTTGACGCCGTCTTCCTTTCGCATGGCCACTTAGACCACTCCGCGCATTTATCATTCATAAAGCGGGAAATTCCCGTCTACTGCGGAGAAACCACCCAGATAATTTTGCAGGCGCTAAGCGAAATTCGCCGTGCAGACCTCGAGTTTGACTTTGCCGACTTGGACTTCCGAAGCTTCCGCACAGGCAAAAAAATCACAGTAGACAGCTTAGAAATTGAACCGTTCCACGTTGACCATTCGGTTCCCGGCGCTTACGGCTTCATTATTCACACTTCAAACGGCGCAGTTGTGTACACGGGCGATTTCAGAGACCACGGCGCCAAACCTGAAATGACCCGCGATTTTGTTGAAAAAGCCAAGGAAGCGAAACCCGTGGCAATAGTAACTGAAGCCACTAACATGATAGATGCAAGTGTCTCTTGCGAAGCTGAAGTTGAAGACAAATTGAACCGCATTGTTACGCGGACTGATGGCATAGTGTTGGCTGGTTTCTCCAATTCGGATGTTGACCGCTTGAACTCTTTCTATCACATTGCCAAAAAGAACCAGCGGTGCTTGGCTGTTTCACTGAAGCAAGCGTACTTGCTGGATGCACTGCGTAAGGATAAGGGCTTACGGATTCCGTGTTTAGACGATGATGCCATGTTGATTTTTCGAAAGTCGAAGAAGCGCTTTGACAAGTGGGAAAGCCAACTGATTGAACAGTACGCGCCGCAAAACAAGATTTTCGACGTGTTCGAAGCTTCGAAGCAGCAATGCAAAGTTATCTTAGCAATGGCATTCTACGATTTTGAAGAACTGGTTTCATTGCAGCCCACAGCGGGAAGCAGCTACATCTTGTCCTCTTCAGAACCGTTCAACGAGGAAATGGAAATCGACCATGAACGGTTGACTAATTGGCTTAGCCACTATGGCGTACCCCAATACCACGTGCACGTCAGCGGACACATGATGCCACTGCAGCTGAAGGCAACGCTCAAAGAGATAAACGCGGAAAGGACATTTCCCATACACACTGAGCATGCGGAATTGTTTGCGAAGTTCATGCGGGACTTGAAAAGCCAAGTGACACATGTTGAAAAATGCCGAGAATACCAACTGTAACGCTTAAACGAGCAAGCTTATGAAGATGAACAAAGTGCAGTGTTGTGAGTGCAGACCTTTTATATTCTCTAATGCACGAGAGTATATTGTGGGTTGTTATGAGTGAGGAGATACGCTTCTACAAGGGCAAGCACAAAGTCAAGGTTGTGACGAAAAGTGCTGGCTACTGGATTGTTGAGACAGTGGAGGCGTTTGAAGACGTGATTGAAGGCAAAAAAGTCGCGGTTAAAGTCGGCGAGAGACGCATCGTGCCCTCCAACACACTCCGTAAACATAAGACCCTACTGCCCCCAGTGAAGGAGCACGCTTACGAGTTGAAGATGGAGCGGAAACTGAAGCGGTTAGTCGCTAAAAGAGAGCCCTGAGCTATTCAAGGTTTAAATGGTACACTTTGCAAGTTTACTTCGAACTGAAACGCTTTAGGTGACGGATAATTGACTAATCAGAAAATAAGTGACGGCGACTACGTGATTCTCTATTTGGATGTGCGGAGAACATACATGGTGAAAGTGGAAACAGGCAAAACCTTCCACACACACAAAGGCTACGTGAAGCTCGATGAGCTGGTTGGCAAAGAGTTCGGCGCCACGATTCAAAGCAGCTTAGGCATAGCGTTCACAGCGTTGAAGCCTGCCTTGACTGATTATATAATGAAGTCGTCGCGCCAAACGCAAATAACGTATCCAAAGGATGCCGCGTTGATTGTCATGTTCAGCGGCATAGGAGCTGGGAGCCGCGTGGTTGAAGCGGGCACTGGCACGGGCGCTTTAACAACCGCTCTTGCGCATTATGTCAAGCCTGACGGCAAGGTTTACAGTTACGAGATTCGCGGGGAGTTTCAGAAGGCGGCGGAGAAAAATCTTAAACGCGCTGGTTTACTGAAGTTTGTTGAGTTGAAGAGCAAGGACGTTATTGCTGGCATAGAGGAGCGCGATGTTGATGCGGTGGTGTTGGATTTGGCGACGCCGTGGCTGGTTGCGCCTCACGCGTATGAAGCGTTGAAGCCCTCGGGGATAATTGTTTCTTTCAGCCCAACCATAGACCAAGTTGTAAAGATGACTGAGGCTTTACGGGAGCAAAATTTCATCTGCATTGAGACGGTGGAGTGTCTCATGCGTGGCATGCAGGTTGAGCGGGGAAAAACTAGGCCTCAGACGTTGATGACTGGGCATACGGGGTATATTACCTATGCGCGGAAAGCGTTAAGGCTTGAGCGTGAAGAGCCAAAAAGCTCGGTTTAGGCTTCTATTGGTTTCTGTGGCATGCCCAACCGCCAGAATGCCTCTTTTAACTGTTC
>CAYGYB010000127.1:0-4812 GCA_964354015.1 uncultured Candidatus Bathyarchaeia archaeon | reverse complement strand
GTGAAAGAAGCCGTGAAATTTGATAGGAACATCTCCCACTTGATTGCAAGGAAACGGTTAGACGGCTCTTGCGGGGGAGAATTTGAGTAAGGACGAACTAAATTTTAACACTAAGGAAGTGAAGAATCATAAGGATTCTGCAAATAATCAGCGAAAAGCCGCCTGTTAAAAGCGGCTTTGCGAGGGTGATAGGCAGACTTTCGGAGGAACTTGAGAAACTTGGGCATAATGTTGATACGCTGTCGGCATATGACTGCTACTTCAAGTCTGTTGGAGAGATTAAACTCGTTTTAGGCATGAAAAACATAGACAAACAATTGATGGAAGACTACGATGTAATAAACATTCATGGACATACACCTACATTTTCGGACAGACTGCTGTTGAAGCGGAAGCTGTCTGGCAAAAAGGTTGTGTATACGCTTCATTGTCTCGTTAACTATTACTTTAAGCCTTTTACCATGCTGTATAACAGCGTGTTTGATAACGTTCTGCTTAGACGCGCAGACGCCGTTGTAGTTAGTTCCAAATCGTATTACGATGTGGTGCATGGATGTTCGAGGAAGTATGCTGTGCCGTGGGGAGTGGATATTGACAAATTCTCAGGCAACAGAGCACCGCATGAAGGATACAGAGTACTTTTTGTGGGTCAGATGCGACCGTATAAAGGCTTGAAAGTACTTCTGCAGGCTGTGAAGGATATTGACGCCCAGTTAAGCGTAGTGGGTGATGGACCTGACAGGGCAAAATATGAGGGGTACGCTCGAGCGTGGGGGGTTGAAAACGTTCGCTTTTACGGCGCGGTTTCGGATGACGCATTAAGGCAAATGTACCTCAACAATGACGTTTTAGCGCTCCCGAGCGTGAGTTTGAATGAAGCATTTGGTCTCGTAACATTAGAGGCCGCGGCAGCCGGTTGCGCAGTAGTAGCGTCGGACTTGCTGGGGCTAAGAGACATTGTCAAAGAGTTTGGTCTACTCGTTAAGCCAAACAACCCGCAGGAACTTAGAGAAGCACTCCTGAGTCTAAAAGATGAAAATGTTAGGGAGAAACATGCAACCAAAGGTAGATATGTTGTAAAAGGGTACAGTTGGCGCAGAGTCGCCGAAGAATATGCTAAAATCTACGCTGAAGTAATTTCTGGGGCGTAGGTTCTGTTTGATTGCAATAGAAATAAGCTAAATCGCGGTTTTCTTGCCGTAGAACCATTTTCGCATTACTTTTTTTCCCTGAAAGAGTTCCAAACCGTCATCCTCAACAAGAGTGTTTACAGTTAAACCGTTGCGGGAAAGAACAGCAAACAGTTCTTCCTCAGCAAAGCGCGCTCCCCGCCAAGTGGGAGTTACAACGGACTTATCTATCCCGAAGAGAGGAGCACAAAACTTGGTTATTCTCAAACGTACAGCCTTAGATATTATTGTTTCAACTATTTGGGAGTGAGCATTGATTACAGGGTCAACTTTGTATAAACCACCATTTTTTAAGACTCGACCAATCTCCGCAATGTTCTTGATGACGACAGCCTTGGTAGGCATGTGCTGCATGGTCCAACCTGAAAAAACAAAATCTATGGAGCCATTGTCAACTTCTGGAAAAGACACACCGTCATTCACGGTGAAAACAACGTTTCTCAAGTGACTGTTTTTTTCTCTAGCTATTTGAACATATTCGTCAGAAACGTCATAGGCGAACACGCATCTAAATCTGGAAGCCAACGCGCGGCTCATTCTACCAGCGCCACAACCAATCTCAAGAACAGCCCAGCCTGAAGGATCAATGTTTTGAGCTTTAAAGAATTTGTCTATAATTATCCGCGTTTGAATTTCGCCCCATGCATAAAAAGATTCGTCGTCCCAATCCTTACGGAAATAAGAAACGTAACGAAACGCATCTTCTTTAGCACGCTTATTCCACTCTTCCTTCAAATTCATAGAAGGCCACTCATGTTATTTGATTAACTCGGCGCCGCTGAGCTACAGTGATACCTCACTTTGTGAGACGCTATTATATATTTCACAACTTAAATTAATACTATGTCATAATGTGAGGCACTACAGTCAAGTAACATCGCGAGGACAAAATCGTTGAATAGGAAATGGTTATTTGCCCTTCTCGTAGGCTATTCAGTTGCCATCGCAGTTTCCTATGCATTTCCTCTGGGGGCAGGAGACATGGAGTGGTATAGCTTCTATTCATATTTGGACAAACATGAAGCTGCACCATACATTGATGTTAGGGAAGGCTACCCACCTCTCGGCTTCTTAATTTATGAACCGTTTTACTACATTTTCCGTGATAACCCAGTTGCATTCTCGTACAGCTTCAGAGCGTTAAACGGAACGTTCTTGGTCGCTACGTTATTCACTCTTTACCTTATAATAAAGGAACAGTTTAACGAGAAGAGGGCTCTAAAGCTCTCTTTGTATTATGCTGTTCTCTCATCAGTGGTTATAGCCAACACGTATTCAAATGATGTTATAGCGTTACTTCCAGCAGCGCTTGCAATCTATATGATGGTAAACAAGAAAGCGTTGCCTTGCGGCGTACTGTTGGGTTTAGCTACGCTCGGTAAGGGTTTTCCAGCTTTGCTACTCATACCAGCATTGATAGCCTTCACGGATTCAAGGGATAGGATAAAGCTGGTAGGCTCCACGGTGCTTGTCTTAGTCTTTGCAAGCCTGCCTTTTATGCTCATAAACCCTCTGACGTACGTGTCTACTTTCACTCATGTTGGTTCTAGGGGTCCATGGGAGACAATATGGGCGATTATTGATGGATACTTCAGTCACGGTGGCTTTCTCCATCCTTTTTTTGATAAGTTCTTTTACCATTTTAACTTGTTAAAAATGTATCCAGCTAGCCATTATGACCATGCAATCTACGCGTGGAATTTCGATCAATTGCCCAACATACTCACTTTGCTGCAAGTAGCAACTATTATCATAATTTCATTAGCGTATTCAGGACGAAAAAAAGATGCAGTACCCTTATGCGGTTTACTTTACATTTCCTACATGCTATTTTTTAAAGGCTACAGCACGCAGTTTGCTGTTTCCACACCATTTTATGTGTTGCTGGCAACAGCCACTGGTACACCTCTGCTCTTTCTTATACCACTAGAGATTAGCCACATAATGCAGATGCTATCTTGGAACTCGCAAGCCTTTGCACCAGAGTTACTTAGAAACGAACATCTGCCGATGCTCATGGCAGCAGTGATCTTAAGGAGCATAGTGTTCGCAGCCCTAATGGCCACCGCTTTTAGGGGTTCGCACACCAGCTTTAAGCATGCAACAAATTTGGCTATGCGCCTCGTCTCTTATTTGAAGCTGCTCAAGGACAGGTGGTTAGTTTTAGCCGCATCCGCTACAATAGTGATGGCTTTGATAAGTGCGATTCCACTCTACAGCTACATGAATAACGGGACAGGCTTCAGATCTTTTGCTGGGCAGATCAACGTTACACAATCAGAGTGGCAAAACATGAAGATAGATGGCTTAGAAAAGGGTGACCAAGTTATGGTCAGGTTAGCCACAAGCACATGGCTTGACGCAGAATTGGCTAACTCAACAGGGCAAGTGGAGCAGGGCGTTAGAAACCCTTATAATTTAAAGGGTTCCTTCAACGAGACCATGCTGTTTTTTAGGGCAGACTCTGAATCGTGCAGTTTGAGGCTTAAAATGAAACATCAGAGAATGCCGTTCAGAGTTACTGAAGGACTTGAAGGAGACCTTGATGCAAACGTGACCAGTGAAGACGCCAAGCTTACGCTCAAACTTCAGGATGCTGGTATTGATGGAAATGAGAGCATATTTACGGTAGCTTATCCCGTCAGCGCCCGCGTCGGCGACAATTTCAGTCTGCATCTCCGGTACAGGGTGATTGAGGGCAACGCGTCCAATGTTTGGGTCTACGTGTTTGATGATACGGATGAGTGGCTGTACCCGTTTGCCGCTTCGGAAGATTTCGTTTTAACGTCTGAAACCAAGGATTTGTATGGTCACGCGAATTTGCTTGGCGATGACATATCGCTTGTGGAAGTTTCTGTGATGGTGGATGATAACGCGTCAGCCATTCTTAGGTTGGATGAGTTCAGCGTAAGCGGTAGCGAAAGCTACAGCGTTAAGTTTTACGCGTTTCCCACTGAGGAAGTTGCATACGAGGTTTTTGTGGAGAGAGATTTTGAACCGTCAATTAGCTATGCAGCAGCTCTGATTTCAACAGTAACGTTGGGTGCGCTTATAATCTGGTACCTATATAGGAGGACGAATACACCTGAGTTAGATGAAAGGAACAAAAGAAAAATGTTGTGAATTGGTCGTGAGCGACAAAACTATAAGATTGAAGAGTTATTGCCGAATATTTCATTAGGGAGAATAGCAAAAGCAAAGTAGTAAAAAAGCTGATTAGATGTAGTGGCATAATGTTTGACTGGAAAATGATGATGAGCCGACTGCTAAAAATATTTGACGTCAGGAGAATTTACAGTAGGATTAGAAGTTCAGTTAAGTCGAATCGGGATTTCTACATTATAGTGTTAGTCTATATCATCATTATGTCAACTGTTACAATTATGAAGCATAATGCATTTTTGACCTCTGGATTTGATTTAGGCATATTTGACCAATCGTTTCATACTGCGCTATTTGATGGAAAACTCTTCTACGAGACCGCAGATCTCTCATTTAACCCCGGCGGCAGTTTCTTCGGCGTACACTTTTCTCCAATACTCTTTCTCATGTTACCGTTTTACGCCATATATCCAAGCGCCGAAAATCTCCTCGTGATGCAGACCGTAATCCTCGCCCTTGG
>CAYGYB010000126.1:0-4824 GCA_964354015.1 uncultured Candidatus Bathyarchaeia archaeon | reverse complement strand
AACGTTTATTGTCTAAATGCTTCGAACGGCAAGAAAATATGGCAGAGTCCAACGGGGTATTGGGTCTGGTCTTCACCTGTGGTTGCAGATGGCAACGTATATGTGGGCTCTGAAGACTACAGCATTTATTGTTTTAATGCTTCTACAGGAGCGAAGAAATGGAGTTACGCAACTGAAAATTTTGTGGATTCTTCTCCAGCTATTGTGAACGATACCCTTTACGTTGGTTCTGATGACAATCATATCTACGCTTTTGCCTTATACAATTCGACTGTTGAAACCTTGCCTCCGCAATCTACCAACTCTTTACCTTGGGCTACGATTGCGTTTGATGTGATTGCGTGTGCTGTAGGGGCTATGATTATTTTGGCAATTGGGCTCTTAGTTCGCAATAACAGGCGAGATAAGCGAAATGCTGAAACCATGAACATTCCTGACCAAAAGCTGCCTTGGCTTTCAAAAAACGCTGATGCCCTTTGTATTTTGGCAATTCTGACTTTTTCAACAATATTCTTCATTAATTTAGGAAGCGGACCTCTTTGGGCTGCCGACGAGCAAACGTACTCTCAATGGGCATTCCACATGGTTAGAAGTGGAGACTACCTTACGCCTTGGGCTTTTGGCGAGTTAAACTTTTGGATAGCTAAACCACCGCTCATCATGTGGCTGATGTCCCTTGCCTACCAAGTCTTCGGCGTTAGCAACTTTGCCACAAGACTGTTCAGTCCTATATTCGGCGCCTTATCCTTAGTTCTAGTCTTCTATTTGGGAAAGAAACTCTATAACAGGCAAATAGGGTTTCTGGCGGCGCTCGTTTTAGGCACGTTTACAACCTTCTATGTGTTTGCAAGACACGCTATGAGTGATGTTCCTTTCGTCTTCTTCATTTTAGCAAGCATATACTTCTTAATTTTAAGCGAGAAGACAGAAAAGACGAATCGGTATGCAGCTTTGAGCGGTCTCTTCTTTGGTTTAGCGTTAATGACAAAGCAGATTCAGGCCTTGCTGATTCCGCTAATCATCTTTGCTTATCTCGTTTTGACAAAGAGAAGCCTTAGGTTTCTTTTCACAAAACCCTTCAAGCTTTTTTTGGGAGTTGGACTTCTAGTTTTTTCTCCGTGGCTAATCTACATGACCCTGCGTTTTGGATCAACGTTTTGGCAATGGTATTTCTTATACAGCGGCGTTACCCGAATAGTTAGTTCTATTGAGAGTCACATCGGAAGTTACCTCTACTATTTCAATTACTTAATCAGCAGCGAAAACCTGTTGTGGGTAATATTGCTACCTTTTGGGGCAGGGCTTTGCGCATTCAATTCATTTATTAAGCGTTCAAAAGAAGACACTTTAATTCTTGCATGGATGTCAATCGTACTTGTGATATTCACTTTTGCTCAAACAAAACTTTACTGGTACATCCTGCCAGCTTTTCCGGCTTTCGCCATTTCCATAAGCAGTTTTATATACCAACTATCAAAGAAAATACCGCTTGCCATACATTTACTTTTATCCAAAGCTCTAAAAGTAGTTGAAATAGCTAAGTCTTGGAAGCAGCGATAACATAAACAGTACAGTTAGTAAAGTTTTCTGCCACCCTAAGGTATAGGCAACAAAACAACAGCTCAAGCAGCAAGAAGGAATGTGCCGAACAACTGGAAAGGCTAAATCGAAGAAGCAACCAACAATAAGCAACCCTGCTAGTTAACACATTAAAAGCGGAAGATGACGAGTTGTGAAAGTGAACTTGCGGCTAAAACGAGTGCTTAAGTTTGATAAGCGTAGTTTTGTGGCACTGCTGAGTGAAAATTATCCGCTGTTCAGCATCCTGATGGGGGTAGTACTGGTTTCAGTTTCAATAGGTCCATTTCAAAATATAGACACGAAGCTTGAATTTGATGCCGCATCAGGAGTAATTAAATGGGGAATGCCCTTCATGAAGTATGCTGGAGATATGATTAACCAGCCACCATTAGGCTTCTACACTGCAGCGTTGTTCCTCAAGGTCTTCGGCTTAGCATACAACACTGGCGTAGCCTTAGTAACGTTAATTGGACTTGGATGCACTTTCTTGGTGTACAAAATTGGAAAAACCCTGTACGGCAAGCCAACGGCGCTATTGGCAGCCGCGCTCTTCGCTCTAACCCCGTGGCATTTAGCCCTTTCAAGAAGCTTCCTAATCGACATGCAGTGTCTGTTCTTTAGTCTGCTTTTTCTGCTTGTAGGAATCTACGCCATCCGCAAAGACTCGTTTAAACTTTTTATGGTTTCAGGAACTCTTTTCGCCATAGCTCTTTTAACAAAGTTTTTTGCCGTCTTCGCATTGATTCCGCTGGCTTTGTTCTACGTTTACTATAGGCAGCATAATTTAAGACGCTTAGTTGTTGTGGTCGCGTATTTCTTGCCCGCTCTATGCTTTTTTTTATTGTGGTACCAAGTAATTTCAGGTCGTGGGCTAGGTTCCATTATCGGTATTGACGATTTTGGGAACTTCAATGCCACCGGAGTTACTCCTTCATTCTTCTTTGTTATAAATTATCTTTTGAATGGGTTGGGAGCGTTATTCTTGATTGCGGCAGCCTTGTCCTTGATTGTCAGTTTTGCGCATAGAAAGCTTTTTGCAAAGTTTCTTCCTTTTGATTTAATGTGCTTGGTAACTATCCTTGCCGTTGGAAGCTTAGACACCTTCTTGGCGGTTGGTCTGAACTTAAATGCGCCTTATAATAGCGCTATTAAGTATAATTATCAGTTCCTGCCTTTCATCAGCTTGTTGGCTGCATCATTGGTGGGCAAATGCCTTTTGCTTTTTAATTCAGTGAAATCAAAGGAGAAACTAAACAAGTTGCTTTTTTCTGTTGCTTTGGTCGGGCTGGTTTTGCTGGCGGGTTCAATGTTTCTTAATATGAATTTTGTGAATCAATATTCCACATGGGATCATTGGCTATTCAAAGTGGAGAGAAACCAATATGTCGGTTATTCTTTTATCAATCTCACTCCAATTGGCAATAATAGTTTCATGATGATAGTTCAGTATTTGGGGTTTGCCTTTGTGCTATCAGGACTTGTATGGGCAAGCAGGAATAAACTTGGCTGGTTGCACAAGCTGGTATATCATGAATGATTTCGAGTAACTTGCAAAACAGCATCTAAGTTTAAGGTTGGTGAAAACCAACTAGGAAGGTTCTATAGGGCATATCGCCGAAGAATGGCTCATCTCCTGTGTAACCAAACCTTCCAGAGTTATAAAGCAAGGTAGTAACGTTCGAATAAGTCAAAGTAGTATTGAAAAAGGGTGTGTCAGCTCCATAATCATAAAGAATAACATATTTAACATTCCGCTGTTCACAAAGACTAACAAACTCTGTAATGTTAAAGTTAGGTGTGAAGGAGTCAACAGGCAACTCAGGATACTGCCAAATCTGATATGAGGACATATTTGCAGGTAAATAAAACCGAAGCATGTCTTGGTTAAGAAGGTTGAAAGCACAAACAATCGCCGCTGACTCATTTAGGTTCATGTGACTAGCCAAGTAGTTTGCGGTTTCTTCTATGGGAATGTGAATTTGGTCTCTCGCAGTCATCTGATACGCTTCATAACTGCTGTAAAAAATTGCGGATGCTGCGAGCGCGATGAAAAGCGCCGCTGCAATCTGCCGAACGCGACGGTTGCCGAGGTTCACTTGCCCCTTCTTCCAAACTGCGCCTATTTTGCCGTAAACGAAAAAGATGAAGTCTGCCGTTGAAATTGCCAGAACTGGGAAAAGCGGAGTCACGTAGCGCCATTGCTTGTTAGGAATCAAAGTGAAGAAAACGTAAACTGCGATGAACCATATGAGGAAGAACTTGTCTTCTGTTCTTCGCCTATACGCCCATAAAGCTAAGCCGCATAAGCCTAAAATGTAAAGAGGCAGCGAGATAGGATGAACGGGAATATCGTTGAAAGGCCACGTCATCTCAATCAAATAGAATATTGGCCAAAAGAACCGGCCGCTGTACACTGCCCTGTCTTGACCGCCCTCCTGAACCACATAAAGCAGTTCGCCAAACTTCCCCACACCATTAACCTGGTAGAGAACCAAAATCCACGGTACAACAACCAAAATCGCTATTAACGGCAACACAAGAAACTTGGAGAACCGCAACCGCAGCTTTTTCCTGCATAAAACCAAAATTGCCACTATCATGACGAGGCCAGCAACTAAAATCTGGTACTTGGCAAGAAAACCTACACCCAACGTTAAACCGCACAAGAGTAACGTCTTATTCTGGCTGAACCGCATCCAAGAAAAGAAAAAGAATAAGGCAAGCGAGAAAAAGAAAACCAGCACGGTCTCAAGCATCGCAATTCTTGAAACCCAAAAGAACCCCGGCATCACGCCAAGCAGAATGCTCGCAAGCAACGCGATTTTTGGTCCGTACGCGCGATTAGCAAATTCGAACACGATCCATAATGAAAGAAGGGAAAACATCACGGCTACTAGTCTTCCCGAAGCGGCACTTGCTCCTAACACGTGGAAGAAAACTGTTGTCAATATATCATACAACGGCGGATAATACCCGTAAGTTGCCACGTACTCCTGCGATTGCCCGCGCGTTAAAAGTAGTCCGCCGTATAAATGGGGAATTTCATCCCATTGAACAGACATGTACCCCAAATTAAGCGACAACAGACAAGCATAGATTACCATAAAAACAAGCAGCAGCAAACGCCATTTGGTGAATCCACTCTTAAGCCACAAACGCAAATTCAAATCGCACGCACTCCTAAACGGCAGCAACGCTTGACCTGAACTGGTTGACGCCTTGACATCTCAAGTCTCTTTCCTA
>CAYGYB010000125.1:0-4827 GCA_964354015.1 uncultured Candidatus Bathyarchaeia archaeon | reverse complement strand
GTTCTATGGCGTATATTTCGCCTGTTTTGATTTTTGTGAGGGAAAACTGCGCGACGTTGGGGATGGAGGTCCCAGCGTGTATTAAATATCTGCCCACTGAATGCCCTGTTAGGTTGGAGATGGGTTTGAAGCCGCGGTTTTTTATGTCGTTTTCGATTACGCTGCCGATTTTTGATATGGGCATTTCTGGGCGGATGTTGTCTATGGCTACTTTCAGCGCGTGTTCTGCTGCGGCGGTCATGCTTTTGTATTCTGGGTTGAAGCATGCTGTGAAGGCGGTGTCGGTTACGTAGCCGTCTACGTGGACGCCTATGTCCACTTTAACTATGGCTTTTTCAGGTATTCGCTTCTCGTCATTCGGAGGTGACGTGTAGTGGGCGGTTACTTCGTTTATGGAGACGTTGCAGGGAAAAGCGGGTTTTCCGCCTTTTTCTCGTATAAGTGCTTCAGCCTTTTCGCACACTTGCATTATCAGCATGTTTTCGCGGACGAAACTGCGCATTTCCTCGCGGGTTTCGCGGAGAATCCTGCCTGATAACCGAAATTTCTCAAGAGTTTCCGCATCATATTGGTTCATTAAAGTCACGTTTTGCAGTTAAGCTTCTGTTCAGCGCTTTATGTGGTATTTTTCTATTACGTCTTTTGCTTTTTCCCGTCTTTCACGGTGCTCTTCGAGGAATTTGTTGAGTTTTGCAGCCAAGTCGGTTTTGCATTCGCCGCAGAGGATTTCGCCTGCTCGGCACTTGCGTTCTCTTTCAGCAAGTTTTTTGTCGTTTTCTTCGAATAGGTAAAAGTAGTACTGGAAAATTGAGCAGACGGTTGGGTCAGCGCCTGTTTTTCGCTGTTCCGTGGCTGTTCCTTTGCCGCCTGTGAACGCGTTCCAGATTTTGCGCTTCACCAGTTCAGGCGAGTCCATGGTGAATATGCTGGTTTCAGGCATGGAGGCGCTCATTTTTCCGCCAACTCCTAAGCCAGGCAGAAAGCGACAGTGAATCTGAGCTGGCTTATAGTAGCCAAGTTTCTGAGCTATATCGCGTGTGACGCGCCAATATGGGTCTTGGTCTATGGCTGCGGGTATGAGTGCGGGCACGTTTTCGCCTGTTAGTTTTTTATGGATAAAGCATGGTGCTGCTTGTATGGCAGGCCAGAAAACCCAGCCGATGTTGGTGCTGTCTTGGAAACCGAAGGATGCTTTTGCAGTGGAATAAGTTATGCGTTTCGCAACTTCCAAAGTCACGTCATAAAGCAAGTCCATATCTTCAACATCGTAGATTATGAAGGTGTTTTCGGGTTTGAAGCCTAAGGCGATGAGGTCTAAAGCGTTTTCGTAAGCGTACTTCCGTGTTTCAGAAAGCGATGCCTCATCGTCTATTAGGAATTTCTCGTCATCGGTCATCTGGAAATAAAGTCTATTGTCAAATTTCTGTTGCAGATGTAACGTGAAAATCCATGGCACAAGATGCCCAATGTGCACGGGTCCTGAGGGACCTCTGCCCGTGTATAGGACGAATTTTGTTCCTTTTTCGTAAAGGTCCAGCACTGTGTCTAAGTCGCGGTGGGAAAAGAATATGTGTCTTTGGAGTTGAAGGTGGAGTTTGCCCGTGTACTTAGCTACTTTGCTGAGCAGTTCTTCTGTTAACGGTTGAGTGCCGAACTCGTGTATTAAGCGTTCGTAGTCTACTTTGCCCTTGACTTCCCAGGGCGTGACAACCATTTCGTTTTCTCCATTATTGGGCGAAACCGTCTAAATCACCAACTCTTTTTTGACAAGAAGGAAAGCGCCAGTCATATAGGAATCAACCGTTACAACTGCCTTATTCATTCCCATTTCCCCTTATTACGGAACGTGGTATAACATGTTGTGAATTTAAGACTTATGTGAAGCGTACTCTAAAACGTGGGCAATGCTTATTAAGCTAATGACATGCAGACTGCGAAGACTTGCCAGCTTATAAAGGGATTATGTTATATACTTCGTGTTCATTTAAATAGACAAGACATGGGAATTTAAATGAGCAAAAGCAAACCGATCATCAAAATACAAAACATAGTTGCTTCAGTGTCTCTGAATCAGAGGATAGACTTGCAGAAGATAGTGGAAAAGTTTCCTCAAACTGAGTACAATCCCAGCGTGTTTCCAGGGCTGGTTTTCCGCTTGAAGAAACCTAAGACTGCTACTTTGATTTTTGGAACTGGCAAGATGGTTTGTACTGGTGCGAAGTCAGAGAAGGAATCGCGGAGTGCTGTGGAAAAAGTAGTTAGAGAACTTAGAGGTCAAGGAATTCAGATAACAGAGAAGCCTGAGGTTAAAATTCAGAACATTGTTGCTTCCGCAGAGTTAGGCGGAGAAATCGATTTAGAAAGTTTAGTGTACAAGCTGAGCAGAGTCATGTATGAGCCAGAGCAGTTTCCAGGAGCCGTTTTCAGGATGGATGAGCCGCAAGTGGTTTTCCTCATTTTCTCCGCTGGAAAACTCGTGTGCGTAGGTGCAAAGAAGGAAGAGCAAGTCTACGAAGCGGTTGACAAGATTCAGAAGTTGCTGGAAGAAAAAGAGTTAATCTACTATCCGTAACTTATCCCTTTTTTACTCTTCTGCGGACAGCAGGATTACCCTCAGCAAGCCTCTTCAACGCCATTTCGAAGGTTTCATCGGCAGCTAATTCTTTTTTTATGAAAACACCTGTTCTGCCAACTTCATCTCGCTTCAAAAGCGCGTGAACACGGTCTAGAACCGTTTCAGCTGATATTCCCAGAATTCTGGCAACGTACTCTTCACGGCCAATGATGCTACTTTCTACGTGCCCTTTCTCTGTGGGCTCAATCAGCATAAGTCGCTTATCCACTCCTGCCACGCGAACGCCTGTTCTCAGTTGAGTAAGGGTTATTTCGCCGCCGAACCTGTAGAATTCACGTTCAACTTTGCGCATGTGCATCAGAGGAAAGGAAACGCTGGTCTTATCGTCTATTTCTATGTGCGCCTTCATGGTGTAGGTTGGTGTGGCTTGCACCACCAAACGCGCGTTAACCCGTATTTTAGCTGTTTCCAACGCGGTTTCTACGAGGAAAGATGATTGTGGTTCTGGGATAAAGATGTCGATGTCGCTTTTCGTGTTTACGTCGCCTCTAGCGATACTTCCATGTGCCACTGCTTGCAGGTGAAAACTTTCCAAGGCAGTTACTATTTTTGTGGCTTTTTCGCGGTACTGCTGCAGTAAAGTCCAGCGTGTCCTGCTGTAGGTTGCTTCTCGGTAGTCTGCGCGTTTTTCTGGTTTTGCAGCCATCAGAATCATCTTTTCCCTGAGAGTTATGGTGTATGGTTTATTTAGTCATTCGCTAACATCAAGGATGCTGACGTGGAATTGATGGATGCAAAGGCTACGGTGTGCGGTGCATGCAAACGCAGAGAAGCCTTTTACCATAGACCATATTCTGGAGAACGTCTCTGCAGAAAATGCTTCGGCGAATCTATTGAGACGAAGGTGAGAGCAACCATTGCGAAGTATGGCATGTTCAATTTCAACGACAGAATAGCAGTTGCGGTTTCTGGTGGGAAAGACAGCATAAGCCTTTTGCATGTGTTAGCTAAAATGGAGCGGTTTCGCCCTAAAGCGTCGCTTGTGGCAGTAACGGTTGACGAGGGCATCAAGGGCTACAGGGATGAAGCCTTGAAGATTGCAGAGGCACACTGCAAAAAGCTAGGCGTGGCACATCACGTGGTCTCTTTCAAAGCGCTTTATGGTTTTACGTTGGATGAAATTGTCGCGCGGAAGCAGCGGAAAGGCGAAGGAGAGTTAACGTCTTGCGCTTACTGCGGCGTCTTGCGGCGCAGAGCGTTCAATGTGGCTGCGCGTGAAGTGGAAGCAACGAAAATTGCTACGGCGCACACGTTGGATGATGAGGTGCAAACGATTCTTTTGAACATTTTCCACGGTGACGTTGCGCGTTTGGCTAAGGAGAAGCCTGTTACTGATGATGTGCACAGGCGGTTTGTGCAGAAAGTTAAGCCGTTCTGTGAAATTCCTGAGAAAGAAAGTGCTTTGTACGCGTATGTTAAGCGGGTTCCGTTTCAAAGCACGCCATGTCCATACGCTTCAGAAGCTTTAAGAAATGACATCCGCGTTATGCTTAACCGCATGGAAGAGAAGCATGCAGGCACGAAATTCACAATTTTCAATTCTGTTGAACGCATAAGACCTGCGTTGAACGGAATTGGCAAAAACGACCAATTTGAAGAATGCGTTGAATGCGGCGAACCTGCAGCTCAGGGCTTATGCAAAGTATGCCAAATGCTGAAAAATGTCAGCTAACGCTTCGCAGGGTTTCTGTTTTCTCTGAAGCGTGCATGGTGCAGATAGCTTATGGAAAATAGATCCTCTATAGGTTTCTGCATAGAACCACTAATAGGCTTCAGATGTGGAAGGGCTGTTGCTGTTATGCGTGGAAAAGTCTATACCCCCCTTATTTATAGTTTCTTTATATAGTTTGGAGAGAAGCAGTGCGCTTTGGCTAGCTGCTTGGAGCAGTCTATAGCCCCCTTATTTAAACTATAAATAGGCTAAAATGTGTCCTCGTGACATTGATTAATTGATGCTTATGGACTATGTTGTGGACTTGATTAAGAAGCGGCGAAGCATCAGGAAGTTTTCTCCTCGACAAATTGAAGATGCTGTTGTTCGTGAGGTTTTGGAGGCAGCGCGGTGGGCGCCTTCGGCGCATAATGCTCAGCCATGGCGATTCATCGTTTTAATTGATGACGTTTTGAAGCGGGATTTGGCGGAGGCTATGGCGGCTGCTTGGGTGGCGGACATGACTAAAGACGGCGTGGCT
>CAYGYB010000124.1:0-4828 GCA_964354015.1 uncultured Candidatus Bathyarchaeia archaeon | reverse complement strand
CACTATGGTGCCAGCTATTATGGTTGCGAGGAATATGCCTGCAAGCCCGTAATTCATAAAGAAGAGTTCTATGCTGGAGAACAGCGGCGTCTCTGCGATGTTGAAGATTTTTAGAAGCCCGATTATGATTATTCCTGCGACGGTTAGGATGATTGCCAGTTTTATTGAGGAGCGCATCCATGATGCCTTAAGTAAGTCCATGAGGCTGTCGTTTGTTTTTTGGTTTTGTTCAGGCATCGTGGTTCACTGGCTGAAAATACAGTTTGTGGGGTCTTTCTATAAAGAGCTTCGTGTTTCAGAGTGGCGTTAGTGCACATTGCAGGTTGCATTGTGTAGGTGGCTTACGGGGGAAAATTGATTTTTAGTTTTATGATGTTTTGCTGTGCAGAACTAGTGCGTGGAAAAGACTATAGCCCCCTTATTTATAGTTCCTTTATATAGTTTGGAGAGCCAGTGGTAGCACTAGCTGCTTGGTGCAGTCTATAGCCCCCTTATTTAAACTATAAATAGGCTGGATAGTCAGGCTTGAAAAGGTTAAGGCTCTTATGAGCGTTTATGGAGTAGCCGTTTTTTGTTGATTATTATGAATGCAGTTGCAGTTAGCACTAATGCTGGAACCAGCCATGAGGAATATTCTGGAACCACACCAAACTCATCAGTTTTAATTAACCAGGCTTCGGCATTTGGTGGATTGTCTGTGGGTGTGTAGCCAGCTATCGCGTATCCTCCATCAGACATTGCAATTAACGAGGTAGGGGCGTAAAGCCATTGTTTAAAATATGTTTGGTTCCACTTCATATTCCCAAGCTCATCGGTCTTAACCAACAAAAAGCTGCCAGTCAATGCGTATCCCCCATCTGACGTGGCAACCAACGAGTAAGCACTGTCTTCACCGTATGTTTGGTTCCACTGCATGCTCCCAGATGCATCAGTTTTCACCAACCACATACCAGCGGCGCTAGCACCGAGGGATGGGTATATTGTTCCCGCCAGTGCATATCCTCCATCAAGCGTCGCAATAAGCGAACTAGCGTACTCATTACCTGTTCCTCCGTATGTTTTGCTCCATTGCATGTTACCAGATGCATCAGTCTTCACTAGCCAAAAATCATTATCTCCCGCTGTGCCAGCTAATGCATATCCTCCATCAGCTGTGGTAACCACCGATTCAGCTGTTCCTCCGTATGTCCTATTCCACTGCATGTTTCCCAACGAGTCAGTCTTGATCATAAACCACGGGATGCCAGCTAGTATGTATCCTCCATCAGAAGCTTCTACCAAAGAGCGAACAAATCCTTGTCCGTAATTCTTAGTCCATTGCATATTTCCGAGCGCGTCAGTCTTCACCAAAGTTGAATTAGGGTTCCAAAAAGACCCGCTGTAACCACCTACCGCATATCCCCCATCTGCAGTCGCAATTATCGAGTAAGCGATGCCTAAACCGTATGTTTTGTTCCATTGCATGTTCCCGAGTGCATCAGTCTTCACCAACCAGAAATACTCAATTTCGGAAAGAGAACTACCTAAATTGGTGCAGCCAGCTAATGCATATCCTCCATCCGATGTAGCAATCAACGAGAAAGCTTGGTTAATCCCTGTTACTCCGTATGTTTGGCTCCACATTGAAGCTGCGTCAACCGAAACAACTAAAAAAGAACATGACAAAACAAAAATAACCATGCCAAAGAGGAACAGTTTTCTACGCAATAACATTTCCTCCTGATTATATTGTAAATATTTGAGTAAAAGTTTTGCGGTCAAACCCTTTTGCGAACTAACCACTGGCGCGCTAGAGCGCCTTTGCGTTTGAGTCTTTGTTTATTTTTTCTATGAGAAACGGCAGGTCTATTATGGAGGTCGCTATGTAGTTCGCGCCGTTGCGCATCAACTGCTCCATAGTGGAAACGCCCGTGGGCAACCCGACGGCAACAGCTTTCAGTTCCTTGGCGCTTTGCATGTCTGTGATGCTGTCGCCAACTATCACAGTGTCATTCGCTGATGTGCCTAAAGCTTTCAATGCGGTTTCGATGTGTTCGGGGTGAGGTTTAAACTGGTTCACTTTGTTTCTTGGAACTGTAACATCGAAGAGGTCGGTGATTCCGAAGCGGTTTAGGATGTAGTTCACGGCTTTTTCGCTGTTGATGGTGCATAAGCCAATCTTCAGTTTCATTTGCCGTAGAGTCTTCAGCGTCTCCACTGCGCCTGGCATCAGGCTTGTGGATGCGGCGGCTTCTAACTCGTATTTTTCAGTCATAGCTAAGGCTTCGCTGCGGACTTCTTCCAGAAACTTTGCGGGTTTGCCTGAGTTTCTTGCGAAGATTTCGGTTTTTCTGAGCATTTCAAAGACGCTTTCTTTCACTGATACGGCTGAAGCGGGAACCCCTCGTTTTACAAGGTAGCTTTTGACTTCTGCGCGGACTGTCTTGTAGTCTAAGTTGAAGTTGGCAAGGGTTCCGTCTAAATCGAATATTACAGCTTTCACGCGCATAGGGTTCATGCTCGCCCTTGATGAAACCTCTAGAAGAGATATACTTTGCGGTGAATCGCACAACATGGGTATAACATCAATATCCGAAATTCATAAAAGTAAAGACATAGAAGAGCCGAAAGTCTCAAGCATGGAAGCATTCCTTGACAGCTTCAGCAAAAAAGGCACAAGAAACTAAAAAATTAATCGAATACGTCAACAGTCAACAAACAAAACAAACAAGCAACTTGGCGAGTTTTATTTTATCTAATTATGTAATTAATTACAATACAATACTTCTTAGTAATAATAACAAAATAGAAGATTCACCCTCTAATAATGAAGAGCTAACTATTGATAACGTTAAGCATCACAGCATAATGAATGGTTAAATTCAGAGTTAGACCGACTGGAAAAAGCAGATAAATTCAGAGAAATAGACATTTATAGTTTAATGGCTTAACGAGAGTAGGCTTACTTTTTCTCTTCTAAAGGCGGTCTCATAGGTAAAGCTGTTAACGAGAGAGCAAGCAGTACCACAGCTACCACAGTAAAAAGTAAGGGATAAAATAGGAATCCAAACGATGCATATGTATCTGTGGGCTGAAATTTCGAGGTAGTGGCGATATTTGTCATAGAAGTTAAAATGGATAGCCCTAATAAAACAAAAGTTGAGGCTGCAATTAATGACAAAGCATTTCTTCTAATGTCGAGAAATCGAATGGCTTCGACTCTACTGGAAGCTTCTACAGGCTCTTCAAGAACGCGTTGAAACAAAACGTTCTGTTGGTCCATTATTGAAGACAACAATTGAGCAAAAATGATTCCAACAAAACCTAACATAATTCCATTCACGTTAATGAGAATATTGAGGAGTTCATTGGCATTTGACACTGAAACATACTCAGGGAAAACACCAATCCATTGATAACAAAAATAGAAAATGGCTGTCCCAAGCGCTATAGACACAAAGAAATAGCTCAAGAATATTCCTATTATTCGTTTTCTTTTCAGGGGTTTCACACTGTATGAAACGCTGAGACTCTTTTCGACTTTTTTGGTTTGATTCTTATTCTCAGTCATGTGACTTTCGTTTAACATTATACTGTTTTACTCTTTAAGTTTTTCCATTAAACCCTTAAATAAACGTGCCGTAATAGTCACGATGTGAGGTTAAGATGGAAAGACACATAAAGATGATGGAAGGTATAAAGATGCAAAAAGCTCTAAATTACTCAGAAAAACAACGTGACCTTTTATCAAGAATATATGACTATTTAACTTCAGAGGAGTTTACAAAAGGAACAATTATCGAAATAACGAAGAAACTGCATGATTTTGAAAAAGAGATAGAACCAATCATTAATGAAGAATTTATGCAGATGTTACATGAATGCTCTGAAACAGAATTTCTGAAATGGAAAGCGAAATATCCGTCTCAATACGACAGATGGCAAAAGAAACATAATCCTATGGGATATGAACAGAGACATAGCTCTCAGAACGCAAAAACATCATAGCCGAATTCTCTATTCTTGAATTGAGGGATTAGCATGGACACAATAATGAGGGGAACTATGGAGCATTTCATAGATACTATTTTGAAGACTGAGGGCTTGTTAGAAGGAGTACAAGCCACTTTTGAGAAATACTTGGAGTGCCCCGTCGAAAAAGTGGAAGACATGATGTTTGGGTATGTTGTAGGTAGAATAATCCAGTTTTCTGAAATAGCTTTCCGACTAAGTTACCAGAGAAATCCCAATCATGAAGAAGCGACGGAGATAGGCGAAATGATTGTGCGAAGAGCAACAGAAATTAAATCAAAAATTAAAATAGTTGTAAACAGGTGAACAAACCTCAATAGAAAGAACTAATTAGAATAAGTCTTAAATCTGCATAGCGTAGAAATAGCTATTTAGATAAGAATGGCTAACAAACCCGAAAAAGAACCAACAGAAGAGCAGTTGAAGAAATTTGCGGAAGAGTTAGAAAAAAATCTTGATTACGAAACAAATAAACCTGAGTATCGAGATGTGGTAAGTACATTTGAAACAAAATATTATTTCCTAACGGGTTTAGGGTTAGGAGCATTACTCGGAATACTTGGAAATTTCTTAGCGACTTTTTCAACAGAAATACTTAAAACATCATTTCCTGACCAGCAAACTTGGATTGTAGCTAACTCTATTTTCTTGGTTATTGTTATAGTTCCTATAGTGGCGTTCGCTTGGTGGATAATGCGACGATTGCAACGGGAAAAAGAAACAATGTGGAAGGCTTTTTTCAAGACAGTTAGTTTTGCCCTTTTCCGCACAGAAATAATGACGGATGAAAAGCTAAAAGATATGAAAAAGATATTGA
>CAYGYB010000123.1:0-4832 GCA_964354015.1 uncultured Candidatus Bathyarchaeia archaeon | reverse complement strand
ACTTGGCAAATCACAGTAATTCTACTTAAGCAGAACAGTTTAAAAGCTCAAGACGTAAACGTACTGTTTAGTCTCTCTGTATTAAGTGAGACATCATGAGTTTCAACAAAGTAAGCTTTGAAGAATCATTAGCCAAAAACGTTGTTTCCACTGGGAAATGCGTTGGATGCGGCACATGCGTAGTCGTCTGCCCCTTCAACTGCATAGAGTACACAGAAGAAAAACCTGTTTTGACTAAAGAATGCAAAGCCTGCGGCATCTGCGCAAAAACGTGCCCCCGATATGAGTGGTCACAGCCAAAAGCAGAGAAGTTCGTGTTCGGGAGAGAAAGGAAACCTGAAGAAGAGTTTGGAGTTTACCGCAGAATTGCATTAGCACGAGCAAACGATGACAAAGTCCTTAAAGTTTGCCAAGATGGAGGTGCCGCAACCGCACTGCTGCTGTTCGCTCTGGAAAACGGGCTTATTGATGGAGCAGTTGTTGCCGGAAAAACCAGAGAGAAACCGTTCTATCCAACTCCAAGATTAGCCATCACTGCACAGGAGATTTTGGAGTGTGCTGGAACAAAGTATTCCTGCTCGCCTAATGTCCTTGCTCTGACCGAGGCAGTCAAACAGAAAAAGAAGAATATTGCGTTTGTGGGAACACCATGCCAAATTCACGCCATCAGAAAGATGCAGATGGCTGGTTTAAAGAAGTGGACAGCGCCCATAAAACTTCTAATCGGATTAATGTGTTCAGAATGCTTCACATACGAAGGACTAATGGAAAAATATATTCACGAAAAACTAGGCGTAAACTTGAACCACATAAGAAAAATGAATATAAAAGGAAAAATGCTCGTCAGCACGGACACTGAAGTCAAAGCAATTCCACTTGTAGAGATAAAACAATACGCACAGAAGAGTTGCAGTTTTTGCGGCGACTTCAGTTCTGAAATAGCAGACATATCCGCCGGCGGTTTGGGATTGGACGGTTGGACATTCGTAGTCATACGAACAAAAAAGGGAGAGGAGATTTTTAAAAAAGCAGAAAAAGCCTTGATATTTAAAACTAGACCTGCTGAAAAAGAAGAAGTCGCTCTAAACCTGCTTCTCAAACTTTCAAACAAGAAGCGGAAATCAGCGCGGTTAGTTTGACAGACTGCACTTTGCCTTTTTCGTGTGTTTTTGTTTGTTGTTGTTTTTGGTTTTTGTGGTGCTACTGGTTTTTTGTGTTTGTGTTTTGGGTTTTGATTGGGCGTTGGATTGTGCAGCATTTTGCTTTTGGTTGTGGGTTGTGGGTGGGTGTGTCACTAGTTTATCTTGGGATTACGGTTAGGAATGGTTCTGGAGTCATGTCTGCTGTTGCGTACACTGCCAGCGCAATGGACCAGAGTACGTCGTCGTGTGTGCCGTATGGGTGGGAGAAGCCTATGGTGCCGTCTTTTAGTAGGTTGTAGCGTTCTCTGTTGAGTTCGGTGCAGATGTCGCTTCGGTATGGGCGTTCCCAGTTTAAGAGGGGATAGTAGAATTTGTGGTTGGCCATGCGTTGTTTGAGTAGGCTTGCCATTTCGCTTTTTCGGGGTACTGTGAAGGTTACGCCTTCAGC
Organism: uncultured Candidatus Bathyarchaeia archaeon; assembly: GCA_964354015.1. GTDB lineage: Archaea > Thermoproteota > Bathyarchaeia > Bathyarchaeales > Bathycorpusculaceae > JAOZHU01. Next base: position 3,242 of record CAYGYB010000123.1, on the reverse strand, counting down.
GTTGTCTATGTCTGCGTTTTCCATGTCTGCGATTATGCTGGGTCCTTCTCTGGTTATGTCGACGCGGATTTTTTGGAATCCGCTCCAGCGGTCCTGCAGGGTTTTGATGTAGCCTAGGACGTTTGAGTATAGTGTTGGCTGCTGGAAGATTCTTAGGTGGCGCAGGAATAGCTTATCATTGAGGTGTTCTATTATGGAGAATACTGTGTAGTCGCGTGTTTGGGCTAGGTCTAGCCCTGCGAAGAATTTGCCGTTTCTGCTTTTTTCGGTGTCAAATTCGTGTAGGTCTTCTCCGCAGTTTTTGTCTGTGCCTATGCATTGGGCAATGAGGCTTTGGGTTAGCCATACGTCTTCGTCTTCTGCCCATTCGGCTTCCATTTCGCGGCGCCATCTGGCTGGGTCTTCGCCCATTTGTGTTCTTATTTTTTCGATTATGCCCTGCTTTAGTGGACCGTTTGGCTCTAGCGCTTTGTTTATGGGTACGTGGCTGGTTTTGAAGTCGCTGAAGTCTTTGTGGTTGAAAATTTTGAAAAAGATGCTGTCAGTATGCCAAGGCGTGCTGCTGCAGACGAATTTTCCGTTTGTAGCTCCCAGCGTATACAAGATAGCGTCATAGAGTTCCTGATCGTTAGCTACAAAGTTTAGTTCATCGGCATATACGACATCGAATGTGGGACCTCTGATGGTCTCTGGATTATTCGGGAAAGCTTCTATTGTGCTGCTGTTTGTGAAGTGAAGTTGCGTTTTTTGTGGTTTGAAAGCTGTGTTTGGGGGTAGTTTGTGTATGAATTGTGCTATGCGTGTGAGGATGCGTTTGGTTTGGCGCCATGATGGGCCTACGATGGCGATTTGGCTGTTTGGGTGTGTTATTGCGTACCATAGTAGGAGGGCGGATATGAGGAATGTTTTGCCGCTTTGTCGGCACCATCGGGCTGCGGTGAACTGGTTTTCGGCGAACATGTGTGCGAATTCTTCTTGGTAGGTGAAGGGTGTGAAGCCTATGATTTGTTTGAAGAATGCTATTGGGTCAGCGCTTAATGTTTGGATTTCTGTTGACTGCTGTTGCTCGATTATTTGTTCACTGAGTTGGACTTTGTGCCATTTGGGCAGGATCTGGTTTGGGCGCAACGTTCTCGGTTTTTTGTTGGAGTAGTTGGGCATATTTTTCCTCCATAGCGTTTAGTTTGGTTTCGATTTCACGGTAGTTGATGTAGTCGGCGAGAAGTTCTTTGTATGTCTTCGCTATTGTCGCTATCACTTGCAGTCTTTGGATTTCTATTCTGTCTAGTCCAGGAGTGCTAGCTACTTCTAGGGCGCCTGCAAGTTTTTTCAGTGTTTCTTCAATGCTTGGAAGTTCTCTCGGCAATGGAATAGAGGTGTTAGCAGTGCTTCTGTAGTTGGTTAATCCGAGACGTTTACACTTGATCAATATGGCTCCTGGTTTCTTTCCAAGTTTTTCAGTAATGATGCCAATTGGGGTTTTTGCTTCAACTAGCGTTTTAAGCTCTGTTTCTTCCTCTACTGTCCAAGGTTTGCCTTTGGTCATGATTTTTCCGCCTTCAGTGTGCACTCTCTTGAGCTTTGGCGAGTTATATTATTACTTGAAGGAGACTGCTTGTGCCTTTGTTGACCAAGTTGGCATTCTTTGCTAGACAGCATAAGTTGAGTTTTCATTCTTAATCACTCGAAACTTGACTATGGCAGATAGCCTTAAAAAGGCAAGGGTGAAACGGTCGTTCAATGCAGTGGAGAGAGGACAGTTAAACTGATTAAATTGACGATGAAGACGAAGACTTGGCTGGACAGATCGATCTTTATCATTTCCCAAAAACCAAGCCTTTCAGATTATACGTTGATAAAGAAGTTATTCGAGTTCATAGTTTGCTTTAGGTGCGCGTCAGTTGCAGCAAGTTGGCTGGCAGAGTGACTGGCGGCACGGAAGTGCGAGTGGATGAACGGGGAGAACGGAAAGGCAGTCGTTGAAAATTTTTAAGAAGTATTTAGTGTTGCGTTTCTTAAGTGTTGTATGGTTTTTGAAGTTGTGGGTGTGCCCACTGCGCGGGTCTCTCTGCTGGTCCTTGTGTGGGTCCATAGGAGGTACAATTCGGCTTTTAGGTTTCTTTTTAGTAGTCTATTGGGAAGGTGATCTCTGTTGGAATTGACTGAAAAGAAGTTGATGGAACGTGTTGAAAAGAACTCGCTTTTCAAAAGATATGTGGAAGTTGGAATAAAGGAGAAAATGTTCAGCGATGTTACTGGCGCGTTGGGATACATGCATAATAAGGTTGCTAAATGTGCTTATCCTGAGCTTATAGGAAGAAGCATCATTACGGCGCGACCTACGAAGGAGCCGGTGGAGAAGTTCCCAGTTGATAGCAAAGCTGTCGCGTATAATTATGCTGAAGGAGCTGTTACACGACTCAGTGGGAAAAAGAATGAAATCATGACCGTGAGCACAGACATAATAGCTGAGGCGTCAGAACAGTGTACCAGAGAGTTTGTTGAAGATGCTACGTGGAATGCCATGGAAAATTTTGTTGAGAAGGTTAGCAGAGCTTTAGGCGAAGAGGAAACGGCGAAGGTTCTTTCTCTTTATGAGAGCGTAGCCAATGAAGACCTTGCTGGTAGTATGCCGATTGATCAAGGCAACAAAGTTATGGATTGGAAAGCTGTTCTTAAACTTCATGAGGCTGTGCGTGGTGAGAACTGGCGACCGAACGTTTTAGTTATGCATGAAACGCAATTACATCAGTTATTGGATGATAATAAATTCATTGAGTATGAATATTTGCCGTCGTCGGAAGTTGATCTTGAGCAAGGCACAATCAGGAAAATTATTGGCATGAAGGTGCAAACCAGCACGTTGGTTCCTAATGGAACGGCCTATGCGATTGACACTCGTGTGGCAGGTATAATGCTAATTCGCAGGGATGTGACGGCTGAAGATTGGAGTGACCCTGTTGCAGGTCAATTTGGCATTCGAGCGACGACACGGTTCGGTTTGGGCGTACTGAGAAGCAATGCAATAGCTAAGATGGTTAACATAAAGACTTCTTTGTGATTAAGAAAATCGTGAGGGAACAAAGTTCGAGAGGTGGGTGGATGCCAGAATACGAAATGACTTTTTCTCAAGGACGTGCTTCGGTTACGATAAAATCTTCTGATCCAGAATTCATAGAAAAATGGTGGAATATTGTTAAGCCAATAATGGTTCCAGATGCTGTGCCGTATCCAGAAAAGAA
>CAYGYB010000122.1:0-4868 GCA_964354015.1 uncultured Candidatus Bathyarchaeia archaeon | reverse complement strand
TCGGGTTTGGTAGCGTCAAATGCAAACCGTTCTGTCAATCCTTAAAAAGCACAGGAGTACGCTGTTGAAGCTGTTGCCGCTACTGGCGTTCGCAGTTCCTTTTATTTGGTTGTACTATTTGCATCCAGGCTCGTTTGAGTTGATGTGGAAAGGCAGAACCTTCCAACTGTTCTTTGTATGGCTAATAGCCTTGGAATTAATCCTCGACTGGGAAAACCTCCAACAAAGCAAAATCAATAGGCTCTTTTCAGCTAGAACCATTGCCTTCATCGCCGCATTAACGCTGCCCACCGTCTATGTGTGGGTTTCCAATTACCTTGGATTGAACGCCATGATAACGGATGTGGCGAGGCAAAGCGGCGTTCAATGGTGGGATTTGATGGCGCTCGCAATTGAATATCTTATCTTCGCAATTTTCTATTGTCTAATAGTCCTCTTGCCCTTCGGAATTAAAGGCTTGAAGACTTTTTCTGTTCCACTGTTCTTCTTAGTAGCTGTCGGAGCAATATACACCATAGACAATCTTTACCCCTACGGGCAATTCGCCCCGTTCCAGTTTCTTGTTCCCACAACAACCACGCTTGCAGCTGCAGTCCTCAATCTAATGGGCTACAACACAATATTAACAACCCAAACAGACCCACTTCAAGGCACGTTGCCGCTGTTAACAGCAACGGACCCAAACAACCCAATGAGGAGCGCCACGTTCGCAGTAGCATGGCCATGCGCAGGCATCGAAAGCCTCCTTATCTTTACCGTAGTCACCCTGCTGTTCCTGAAGCGCATGTCCATTTCATGGAAGGCAAAAATAGGCTATTTCGCCGTCGGCGCCGCAGTTACGTATTTTATCAACATTCTGAGAATAGTGGCTATTTTCACAATCGGCATGGATTACGGCGTGAACTCCGAACAAGTACAACTTTTCCATTTTTACTATGGTCCATTATACGCAATCGCGTGGATAGTGGCTTATCCGTTGATAATTCTCGGAAGCCAAAGCCTCTGGCGCAAACTTAAGAAAAGCAAAAACAGCGCAGCGCTGTCTATGGAACCTCAACTGCCACAGCCAAACCTTGCTTAACTAAAACCTTTGCGTTCTCAACAGGCAGAGACGCTACATCCTCAGCCATAAAAGGCCCATAAGCCTTCATGTCTGCGCCGATTACTGCTGGAATAGCCTTGACGAAACGTAAAGCAACCCTCTTATGCACTTTTGTCACAGTAGCCTTTACAACTTGACCCTGCAGAAGGTTCTGCGCAAACTTCTGATACGCCTCAGCAAAAGAAACATAGCCCGCGCATATCTCCGTCTCCTCAGCAGTTAACAAGTCCGAAGGCATCTTCTGGCCCTCGCCAACTACTTTAACCAGCTTTTTATACCGCGCCCAAACCAGCTCGCGCAGCATACGCTTAACATTCTGTAACTCGCGCTCAAGCAGCCCAGCCTTCACTGACTTCTTATCAAGCATCCTACTCTCTTCTTTGATTCGCCTCACGTAATCCGCAACTTTCGCGTAAAATTCAGGCGGCAAACGCCCAAGCTCAGAGCCTTCAATCTCCTGCTGCCACGCAACGCACAGTTCAGCGTACACGCTACTTCACCACCTCAGCTCTGCCTTTGCAGATGAGCAGCACAGCCGCAGCGGTCGGCAACTCAACCACCTGGCGCCTATAAGGACCATACACGTTTCCACCCAACCTGAATTCTGGCACATCAGAGACAAACACTTTCACCGCGCCGTCTTTAAAAGCTACTGCTTCCTTGAACGGATCGAAATCCGCTAAGCGAGCAACTGGAAACTCTACCTTTTTCAAGCCTGTTTTGCCATGGAGGGTGCCGTTCATCCTAATGAGGCGGTGGATGTCCGTTGTGACGACGGTGTCGATAGCGGCAACCTGAAGGTTTGTGAGATACGCGGCTATCTTAAACCATGTTTCATCTTTAACACCAATCACGCTGTTCCACAAACTTTTTCTGATACAACGGTCCAAAACCTGTTGCTTGTATTGAAGAATCGAAGTTGAAGATGCACCCTTTATTCCAGCTTTCACTAAGTCGTCTTTCGTAGCTTTCTCAATAAAGTTATGCATATCTTGTTTCAGTCGCCCGTACCGGCCGAATTCATGCAAACCGAAGGTTCTTGATGTTACCTTCCCATCTGAAGATTTTTTCTGCCTTATTGATAAATTCAATCCTGATCCAGTAATATAGTCAACCATTTCCTTGCGTGCCATGCTATCCAAAGTTCTAATAGCTTCGGTTTCAACATGAACATGGTAGCCTCGATGACCTGAAAAGAACACGTGAAGTTCCCGGTCAGAAAGCCCGAAGTCTTTTTCTAACATTTCTAATAGCTTGACGGTTTCATCCCGAGCTGAGTCAACGCATCGCTCGCATGGCCAGCTTTTCGCATCAAACTTGAGCCCACCACAGGCTGGGCATGCTTCGGGTGCGACGCCTTTTCCGCTGAAGCCGCATTTGCCGCAGGTCCACTCGTCGTGAATCTTGTCGCAGTCAGTGGGAATGTGGTCGGCGTCTATGTCAAAAACCAAGTCAGCGCCAAGCCAGCCTTTCTTATCCATCTCAGCTTCAGGATTCTCGTAGTAAGCGCAAGAGTGGTAAACGTCCGAAGGCAGATTCTTGGGATCGATTAGAAACGACTTGAAACGGTTCATGTCTGCGAAACCTTTGTGCCTCATCATAACCCGCCCTTTAAAGAGCAAGAAAGCAAATTCTCTCTGGCTAACCGAACTGGGAAGAGGAATCTCTGCAGAGGAACTCTTGTAAAACTCGGAGAATTTCGCGTACACGAAATCTTGGGAAAACGTCGCCACCGCTTCCGCCTGCCATACCAATAAGTCATTTACTTCCGCAAATTTAACCATTAAGCTCTTCTTGCATTCACAGAGTTGGTGTGTCTCTGCGGAAAATCAAAAGTTAATTCTTTTAAGATTCATCTATGCCTTCCGTACGCTGCTGTCTTTAAAATGTAGGAAATATAACTCTGAACTTCAACCAAAGTAAGTTTTGACTTCCCACGTTTCCTGTTAACGAACATTATAGGAACTTCTTTGATATCGAATCCTCTCGAAAGAGCCTGTTTAATGGTTTCAATTTGAATCTCGTAAGTTTCGCTGTGCAAACTGCCAATAGCTTTTCTCAGGAAACTTGATGAATAACAGCGGAAACCATTAGTGCAGTCATTAAGCTTGAAGCCGACCACAGATTTGGCGACAGTGTTTGCGGCGCGGCTGATGATTTTTCTGGTAAACGGCCAGCCGATTGTTCCGCCGCCCCTGCAGTATCGACTTCCTATGGCAATTCCGCATCCACATTGCATACGGGTCAACAACTGCAATATGGCTTTCGGATTATGCGAGTAATCAGCATCCATCGTCACGATGAACCGTGGCGAGTTTTTCAAAGACAGAAAAATTTTGAAGCCGTCTGTTATTGCGGTGCCTAACCCGCTTTTTTCTGGTCTGACGCAGAGGAGAATGTTGCCGTACTTTCTCTGCAGTTTTTTTACGATTTCTGCTGTTTTGTCGGGGCTAGAATCATCTATAACCAATATGGAGGCGTTCAATGGGAGATTTTCAATTTCAATAATTAGTTTTCCGATGTTTCCCGCTTCGCAGTATGTGGGAAGAATGACACCGACCTCTGAGTTAACACCCAAATTGCCAGTCAACTGGTAGGACATTGATGCTCCTTCACTCATATGAAGCCCTGTTGGTTAATAAGTTTTTCATTAACATGTCAAATTGCAACCCTGTTTTTGTTGGTTTAGCGCCTCTGTTTCAGTTTATAATACTTGAGAGGATGGTGAATTCTGCGGCATAAGTCGTCGCTGTTTGTGCAAATGCCATGAGTCTGCAAAGTTGCGCATTGCGGCGGGGTATACCGCGTTCTGGAGCCTCTTTCCCCCGCGATGTGCTCAACCTGATAGCGAGTTAATCGTTCGTTGTAATCTGAGAAACTCTTGAACAGTTCATTCACTTTTTCAGGGGGCATGCCAATGTTTACAAGAAAAGAAGTCAACGTGAAGCGACCCACATGTGAAAGATGGCGCCCTTTTGAAGCAGCCTCGTAAAGGGCTACAATACACGGCGGAAAAGCTGATTGCGCTATAACTTTAGGGAAGCCCTCCAACTCTTCTGGACCAATTCTTTCTTTGGCTAACGCCGTTAACCGCTCTGCCATCTGCGTTATTTTCTCTGGAAAGTTTGGAAGTTCCGTTGTTTCTAGTCTTTTTTCAATGCGTCTTTGAACTTCTTCTTGCAGTAGTCTCGCGATGTCATGCTGGTTCAGGTAAACCGTTCCCTGCACTAAAAGGCGGTTGATAAGTTTCCAATTGGCGTCTCGTAAATGGACTGTGTTTCTCAGGTAATCGGCGAAGTTGAGTGCGAATTCAAGGGGAATCTCGGTGTTTCGGTTCGGCGTAAGGTTCCAGTTGAAGTCTGCGGCTATGGCTAAAATTTTTTCGCGGCTTTCGAATTGCATGCTGCTGAAAGCGTGTTTTGCTTCGGCTAGAGCGTACCGTTTTTTAATGAAGGAGTTTTTTGTGGCTATCGCTAGCATTATTGCGACAGGAAAAGACGGGATTTCCACGTCGTCCTTCTCGTGTTTTTTTCCAACGTAAACAAATAGAATTGCGTTTTTCAACTCTTTCTTCAGCGCGGTTGAGAATTTGCTCCATGTCAGGAGTTGTCAATTCTTCAAGTTTTAACTCTAGTTCCTTCACATGTTCTGCGGTTTTTTTCAGGAAAGGATATTTTGCCAAATCGTTTTTGGTAAATCCCAGCGTTTCTAGCTGCATACTTGTTTTTCTCGTTATTCGGTTTCGATTCTCGGCGCGAGGAAGAAA
>CAYGYB010000121.1:0-4885 GCA_964354015.1 uncultured Candidatus Bathyarchaeia archaeon | reverse complement strand
AAGGCGAAGGCGGAAGTTGTTGATGTGCAGAAAATCGGCAGAGTAATCGTACACAAAGTCAAGGCACCATACTCTCCAGAAAAAATTATAGGGGGGACGTTCGTCCAACAAAGCAAAAACAAGGCGGAAGACATGCCTAAAGAAGGCGCAACAGTAAAAGGCTTCCTCGACTGGGAGAAGCGTTACGCGCTTATGAAGGCGCACACGGCTACGCACTTGATTAACGGTGCTGCGAGACGCGTGTTAGGCGAACACGTGTGGCAGCACGGCACACAGAAGGGCTTAGAAAGCTCACGCTTAGACATTTCACATTATCGCCGCTTGTCACCTGAAGAAGTGCACAAGATAGAGACTTTAGCTAACGAGGCTGTTTTGGCGAATTTGCGGGTTGAAACAGCTTGGCTATCACGGAACGAGGCTGAAAGCCGTTATGGGTTCAGGCTTTATCAGGGCGGTGCAGTGCCGGGTAAAGAGATTCGCGTGGTGAAAACGGGCGATTGGGATGTTGAAGCGTGCGCTGGAACGCACTTGAACAGCACAGGTGAAATTGGGTTCATCAAAATCGTCTACACGGAACGCGTTCAAGATGGCGTGGAGCGGCTTGCGTACGCGGTGGGGCTTCAGGCGTTGAAGGCGGTGCAGCAGCAGGAGCGTTTGTTGTGGAAGGTTTCTGAAGTGCTGAGTGCGCCTGTGGAGAAACTGGACAAGACGGCTGAGAGAATTGCTAAGGAGTTGAAGGAAGCTAACGCGGAAAAGCGGAAGCTAATCAAGGAGTTGGCTGCCAAAGAAAGCGCTGGTTTTGAGTCAACCGCGACTTCTGAAGTCATGCAAGAAATTAATGGAGTAAAGCTCGTGAAACGTGATTTCCAAGAGGCAATTGACGTGAACCGCATGGTGCAGACAGCAAACAAAGTAATCGAGCGAGATGAAGCAACGGTTACGCTGTTTTACGGTACAGATGGAAAAACCGCTAGAATACTAGTCATGGCTGGCAAAGCTGCTTTAGAGAAAGGCGTGCACGCTGGCGAAGTAGTCAAAGCGGTTTCGCCCATCATCGGCGGCGGAGGCGGCGGAAGACCAAACTTCGCGCAAGGCGGCGGAACGCAACCTGAAAAACTGCAAGAAGCCGTAGAAAAGGCTGAAGAAACAATCAAAAAACAGCTGCGGCACTAACACTGTATGGGTATCCTATGGATAGACCCTCTATAGGTTTCTGCATAGAACTGCTATTAGGCTCCAAATAGGCTCGTACCGCTTTTTCAACATGCCATTGACTGCAAAAACCGCCAATACGGTAGACCCCCTATAGTTCTGTGCATAGATTGACTATTAGGCTCCAAATATGATGGGCTTGCCAGTGCTTTAGGCTATGGGCAGTCGCAGATGGCTTTTCACTTTAACTCTACTCTCTCCAAGGTTGCTGACTGTCTTTTCTGCAGTGCCATTTTAAAGTCCCCTTAGCCATCCTCAGAGTGCTTATGTTGGAGATGCTTAAGGAGAAATGTTCAGGACAGGCGTAGCTAACTTACCACTTCACGGCGGCAAAGCACCCGCGTGGCTAACCACCCGCATGCGCAAACTAGCCAAAGAAATAGCCGCCATCATAATCGACGAATACGGCACGGACACTTTACTAACGCGCTTATCAGACCCGTACTGGTTCCAAGCATTCGGCTGCGTTTTAGGCTATGATTGGCACAGTTCAGGCGTCACAACCGTAGTCACAGGCATCCTCAAACAAGCACTCTCGCAAGACGAACACGGCATAATCGTGTGCGGAGGCAAAGGCAAAACCAGCAGGAAAACGCCTGCAGAAATTACTGATGCTGCTGAACAGTTCGGCTTCTCCGAAAACACCATCAACGCACTCACGTACACCAGCCGCATAACAGCCAAAGTTGACAACACAGCCATCCAAGCAGGCTACCAACTTTACCACCACGCATTCCTCCTAACAGAAAACAAGAAGTGGGCTGTAATCCAACAAGGCATGAGCGCAGAAGACCGCACCGCACGCCGCTACCACTGGCTATCCGACAACGTCACAAGTTTCGTCGTGGAACCGCATAACGCGATTGTTGGCGACGCAAAACGCGAAAAAGCCTTAAACATGACTGCGAAAACCAGCGAGGGCGCACGCAAAGCCTCAGTAGACATAGCCAAAGAACCGCCCAACCGCCTCATGCGGTTATTTGAAGCGGCAAGACCTTTACAGCAGAAATCGCTGCGGGAGTGGCTTCCACAAAACAGCAGTCAACAACAGAGCATAACGGTTCTCCAGATGCCCCGCAACATAAACTGGAAAATGCTCAAACAAGTTTACGAGTTCCAACCAAAAAACTACGAAGAACTCCTAAGCGTCAAAGGCGTTGGACCTGCTACTGTACGCGGCTTAGCGCTTGTAGCGGAGTTGGTTTACGGCGAAAAACCAAGCTGGCAAGACCCAGTAAAATACTCCTTCGCCTACGGCGGCAAAGACGGCGTCCCCTACCCAGTAGACCGCAAAGCAATGGACGAATCAATCCAACTGCTAAAGCAAACAGTGCAATCGGCTAAAGTAGGCGACAAAGAGAAAACGCAGTCGCTGCAGAGGCTCAGGCGGTTTGTCCCTGAAAACGCAAACTTTTAAGCGCAAACCAAGCATAAGCCTTCTAAAAGAAGTGAATCTGCATGACAAAATCCACTGACGCACTATGGCTTAAAGTGGCAGGAATCTGCGGTTTCCTAACGCCCATCATCGCGTTTGCACTCATTTTCTCCGCAATAGTCTCATACCCCGAATTCAGCTGGGTGGACAACGCCCTAAGCGACTTAGGCGTCGTAGAAGGCGTGACTGCCGCGCTCTTCAATTCAGGATTAGTTGCTGGCGGCGCGCTGTGCGTTATCTTCGCAACAGGCTTGTTCATGTTCCTGAAAGAGCGAACCGCAGGCAAAATAGGCGCTTCCATCTTCGCTTTAGCTAGTTTGGCGCTTTTCGCAATCGGCGTCTTCCCCGAAAACGTTGAACCAGTGCACTACATTGTTTCTGTGATGTTCTTTATGTTGCTGCCCATAGCCATGCTGATTATTGTTGGAGCCTTTTGGCTAATGCGCAAAGTGCGGATGGCTGTGTTCACGTTGCTGGTGGCTGTTGCCGCGGCTACACCGTGGGTGCTTTACTTCTCAATTAATTATGCGCCTAATGTGGCTGTGCCTGAAGCAGTGTCAGCGTTTGCAGGTTCAGTGTGGACCGTGGTCTTAAGCGGCAAGATGCTCAGGAAAGCGTCACACTCAAAAACTTCATAACGCAACGCCAACAATTTGTGAAAACCGCTTACTCACAGGCTACTTCGAAATTGTTTCGAAAAGGCTACTCCGCGCTTATATCCATGCAAATTTGAGAGCAACAGTATGAGGAAAACGACAACGCGTACCCCTGATTCTCCGCATAGGCTATGGCTTCTTCGCTGGGAAACGCTACGGCGTTGACTCCTGCCTTCAAACACAGCACATCAGTTTCAGCGCGATGTTTGCCTTTCGGACGCATGCACCCCAGCGCTATGGGCGTTTCAGGAAACATCAGCCGCGCGGTTGCTGCAACTCGGGCTATGTCCAGTGGCAGCGGCGGCTTAACCAAAGCCATCGCTGTCCCGCGGATAGGCATGAAGGCGATAATTACTAAAGCAGAAGGCTGGTAACGCGCTATTAGCTTTAAAGCGTGAAATTCACCTTGCAATTTTCCATTTTGAAGCCCGACAATAACGTGAGGCACAACATTCAAGCCCGCTTCATGCAGCGCCTTCAGCGAACGCGTGTAGTCCTCAACTGTCACGTTCAAATTGTAGATGCCGTTTATTGTTTCGTCGGAGCCGATTACGTCGATTAATGCAGCGTCCACTCCAGCGTTTTTAAGCGCTTCAGCCGTTGCAGCGTCAACTATGCCCGTGTGCACATTGACAGCTAAGCCCAATTCGCGTTTGATTCTCTCAAGAACTGGAATAAACCGTTTAAGCGGCACAGAACCGTCTGGCAAGCATCCGCCGCTTACGAGGCAGCCTAAAGCGCCGTTCCGCTTCAGCCTTAAGCTTAATGCGAAGAGCGCTTCAGGCGTTTTAGCAGGATGCATAGTTTCGAGGATTTTGCCTCCGCAGTGTTTGCAGTTGAGTGCGCAGCCTTTGCCTGTCACGGATATTGTTGGAAATTGGTTTGGCTTGGAACAATAGCGGCTTGTTCGGTAATGCATGAAGCTTGGCGCGTAAAAGCTGGCTTTTCGCGGTTTTGGAACCAGAATGCCCGTGTCTAGTAAGCTTAAAAGTTCTTGTGTGGTTGTGCTCCAAACTGTTTCAGGGGAAACTTGCACCATAGCTTTCTCTTAGGTTCCGCGGCTTGCTTAATAGTTTTCGTTTCGCCGCGTCCGCCTAGTCTTTCCTTTGCCGTACTCTGAGACAGCAGGAAGCGCCTGCAAAGCATCGTCAAGCATTTTGATGGTGGTTTGCAGCTTCTCCAAGCGCCTTGCGATTGCAAGAGTCTTGGAAATGGCCACGCCTCTCTTCGTTAAAGCGTAGAATGTTTTGTTCTTGCAGCTTTCTTCTTGCACAAGACCATTTTTAGTTAAGAAATTTAATCGTTGACCAAGGATTACGCAGTCCATGTTGCATACGTAGGCTATGCTGTCAATGGTTAGAGGTTTCTTAGCTAACGCATACAGCACTTCCTCGTATAGTTCTAGTTTGGACCTATGCATGTTTGCACGCTTCGCTGGTTGGTTGTCTGTTTTTTAATAAAGCATTTGCGAATTCTGAATCTTTAATGTAAAACAGCAATGCTTAAAATCACTAATCCAAAAGGCAATTTTTTTCAGAAAATGTTTGGGGCATGGTCTTTTCTCCTCAAACCTTATAAAGTC
>CAYGYB010000120.1:0-4911 GCA_964354015.1 uncultured Candidatus Bathyarchaeia archaeon | reverse complement strand
ACATTTCATGCGACGGAGTAAACAAGCCAGTTTACGTATGGCACAGAAACTACGAGAGCATCGAAGCAAACGTTGAGTTTGAAAGCGACGAAATCCTCGATAACACGGTAGTTAAACTCGTGCACATGGCTGGAAAACACGTCAGTTCAGCCTTCCCAATAGTTGATGCGTCTCTCCCAGGCAAACACAGGCTTGCGGTTTGTTACCGCCGCGAAATCACACCGTTCGGAACAGCATTCACTATCCGAAAATTCAGAGAAGACCCATACTCAATTATAGACTTGATAAACACTGGCACGTTCTCGGAAGAGATGGCGGCTTACCTCTGGGTTTGCCTCGAAAACAGATCTTCCATAATGGTCCTAGGCGGAACAGCAGCAGGAAAAACAACCGCCCTGAACGCATTGGCCTGCTTGATTAAACCAGGAAGCAAAATCATCACCATCGAAGAAACCGCAGAGCTTAACTTGTCTCATGAAAACTGGGTTTCACTTATCGCCAGGCAAAGTTACGGTTTAGGCGGAAGCAACGTGGGCGAAGTAGCCCTATTCGATCTTGTGAAGACTTCCATGCGGCACCGCCCCGACGTACTAGTCGTAGGCGAAATCAGAGGTCAAGAAGCCTATGTGCTTTTCCAAGCCTTAGCCACAGGACACGGCGGCATGTGCACCATGCACGCTGAAAACTTGGATTCTGCAGTAAAGCGTCTAACTCAGAAACCAATGGAAATTTCGCCCGCGTACATTCCGTTAATGCACATTGTTCTCTCAATACAGCGAGTCCACATCACAAAAGGCACCGAGAAAAAAGCGTATAGACGCGTTATCACGGTTGATGAGATTGCGGATTACGAAAATTACCGAACAGCTTTCAAGTGGAACGCAGCTAAAGATGAACATGCAGTGAACTTGGAAAATAGCGCAGTATTATCATCACTGTCCGAACGGCAGGGCATAAACAAAAAAGATTTGCTCGAAGAAATCGGCAGGCGCAAAGCCGTTTTGCACTGGATGCGAGAACGCAACATAAGAAGCTACAAGAATGTTGCAGCAATAATCGCAGAATACAGTGCGAGACCCAAATTCACTTATGAAAAAGTTCTCGCTGGGGAGGAAGTAGGAGCCATTGCCGTTAACAAAGAAAATTGAGGCGTGGTCGTTTCGCCTCTTCGGCGGCATAGCGCCAAAATTTTTGAAAAACGTTTTCGAATTCAAGAATATGCTGGAAAGGGCAAAGATTAAGATTTACCCTGAAACCTACGTTTCAATGATGTTTTTCACTGGAGTATTAACTATTCCAGTGTCAGTGATTTCATTATTGATTTTATATTTCTTCGGTTTCATGCCCATTATCTTCTTGGTTCCTTTTCCGTTTTATGCTATGGCGGGTTTTCTGTTAGTACCTATGTCAAGAGCGAGCGAAAGAGCAAGTCTTCTAGAAAGAGAAATGCCCTTCACTGCAGCTTACATCAGCGTTATGGCATCAGGAGGCATAGCGCCTTACACGAGCTTTAAACGGCTTTCAGAAGTAGAGCTAATGCCCTCGATGCGGGGCGAAGCAAGGGAAATAGTTAAAGACGTGGAAATTTTTGGAATAGACCCGCTGACAGCTTTGGGGAATGCGGCAAAAAGGAACCCCTTGGAAATTTTCAAGGACTTTCTCTCAGGCTACGCATCCACCGTGATTATCGGCGGCGACATAGGACATTTTCTTGAACGAAAAGCAGAAGACATATTCAAGACGCGTGCCATGCGCGTTAAAGCCGCTGCAGAACGTCTCGGCATGCTCTTGGAAACATTCATAATCGTGATGGTTATGATGTCGCTATGCTTTTACATACTATTCAGTGTAGAGCAAGTTTCCAGCATAGGCGCCTCATCGTACGAAGGCTTGATACTGTACACTTACTTGTTCACGCCAATGCTGTCGATGTTGTTCATCTATATGGCCCACAGCATGCAGCCAAAAACGCCGGTTGTTGATATGCGAGCGTATAAAGTGTTCGGAGTCTGCGGCGCAATTGCCATTGTCCTATTCCTGTTGCTCACAAACTTCATGGGGTACATATCTGTTCCCTTCTTCAGTTCGCTTCAAAAAATAGTCGATTTGCCTATTGCAATATCTATTTCGCTTTTTGTTGCGACTGCTCCAGCCGCTGTCGTGTACGAAAAGATGTCAAGCAAGAGAAACAGCATGGAGAGGGGCATCAGCAGCTTCCTGAGAGACTTAACTGAAGTCAGGAAAACAGGGTTATCACCAGAGAAATGCATAGAAAGTTTATCCACCCGTGATTATGGGGCATTCACGAAAGAACTGCGCAAAATAAGTTCAGAAATTTCTTGGGGTATCCCAGTAAAAAAGGTCATCATGGACTTTCTTAAGCGAACGAAAAGTTGGATGACTCAGATAGTCATGTTCCTTCTCGTTGAAGCCATAGATGTCGGCGGAGGCACAATCTCCATGATAGAGTCCCTTGCAAGATTTAACACCTTAACTCAAGACGTTGAAAAAGAAAAGAAAATGTCAGTTCGCCCCTACATAATGATGCCCTATTTTGCGGCGATAATGCTTGTGGCAACAACAGTTATGATGATAGGTTTCACATCAGGCACACTCACTATTGCTACAACTAATCCAGGGGCGCAGCCGAAAGACATGACGGTAATGATTACAACGTTCGTCACATCTGCAATTTTCAACAGTTACCTCATAGGCGTAGTAGCTGGAAAAATAAGTGAAGAATCAGTTGCCGCAGGTTTCAAGCATGCAGCAATACTCGTTGTACTTGCTGTTGCAGCCGCAAAGATAGCACCAATGTTCATAAAATTCGGCGGGTAGGAGAGGAAACATACGCGGTTTAAACATCGGAGCTTAAGAAAAGATAAACAAGCTGTTAGTCCAGCAATTTCAACGGTTATTATAACAGGCACTATTATCGCGCTGCTTATGGTGACGACCGCTTTTGCGAATAATTTCTTGGATGGCCAAATTGCTGAAAACGAGTATAGCTCCAGTGGGCAGTTTATGCTTACGACAGGGCTTCAGGTTGATAATGTCGCGTGGACTATTGGGCGCACGCAGACGGTTCGCTACTCAAGCAGGTACGGGAACGTAAAGTTTGAGCCTTCGGCTCTGAACTATACTTTTGAAGTATATGATGGCTCGTGGCATACTGTTCTTAACACCACGACCGGCATTATCTTGTATAACATGCCAACAAGCATGATCACGTATGGCAATAACTACTTCCAACGCATCTTCCCGTCTAACGATTCATTTCTGTTGGAGGGCTCGGCAGCGCCTGTGACTCATGTGTTTGCTGTGGAAAAACTACCTATGGCTGACGGAAGCTATACGCGAGTCGTGGTTGCTCCGTCAATAAGAATGCTAACCTCAACTGTAGGCACGACAACGTATGTTAAGTTTTATCTGCCTTCTCTTAGTAACGGGACGAATCTGTACCGTTCTCAGTCTCTAACGCTAACAGGAAACGGCGTCACTAAGGTACCCAAAAACGCCGTCACGCAAGTGAAAATCAGTGTTGCTTTCCCCCCTGATTCTGCCTCCAAAGGATTCACACAAGATTTCTTCAATTTCACTACGCCCAGTTCCCTTAACTTTTCGCCCAACTCTGTTGTCGAGCTTTACGTTGGCGAGGTGACAGTTTCGCTTGGACTGCACACATAACGATGGAGGGTAACAGGTGGCGCATGTAACTATCGAGTACGTCATTATGGTTCCGCTGTTGATTTCGCAGATTTTCCTTTTGCCCTGGGCAGCCAGCGTGATAATGAATGGTTGGGTGGATTCCCGTCGAACACTTGCTCTGCAAGAAACAGCAAGCCACTTGGGCAGTTCCATTCAGCAGACATATCTCTCTTTGAACTACACCACCATTTCAGCAGCCAATGTTACGAGCAAACTAGATGTTCCGCCTTTCATAGAAGGCTACGCGTACACAACAACCACGACGTTAGAGCCTGCTTCAGGTTCTAAAGTTTTGGAGTTAACTCTCACGCTTAAAGGTGTTCAAATCTCCAGTACCGCGGCAGTTACGTTGGGGCAGAACGTTGCATGGCGAGAAGGCTATTCGTCTTTTATGAGCAATTCAACCTCTGCGTGTCTGCGAGCTGAAAAAGACGGAGACAGCGGCATGATTGAACTGTATTTCGAGCCATAGGAGATGAAAAAGCTTGGCGGGCGCAACCATAGACCACCTGGTTTCAGTTACCATCTTCTTAGCAGCTATGCTGCTCTTCATCAGCCTCTTTAATCAGACGATTCAGACAGCTGTGCTTTATCAGCAGCACAGAGCTCTTGCAACTAAATGCAGCGATTTGTTAGACACCATGCTTTTGAACCCAAGCATTCCTGTGGATGCGCCGCCGACGGTTTTCGGATTACATGACACCAACTTCATGCAGTATGTGCTTAGTCCTTTTTCGCTTATGCGTTTGAACTCGTCAACGGGCAATCCTGTTTATTACGAGAAAACAGGCATAATGTACAGTAATATGCCCGTGGGTTTTGGCAACTCTTTGTTGATGCCCATGAACGATACCGTTAACCCTGTGAACAATGTCGTTGTTTATTCTTTGGCGTTGGAGAAGCTTGGGATAAACGGCACGTATGGTTTTCAACTCACGTTGACGCCTATAGTGAACGTTTCAATAGCCGAGGTTCAAACCAGCCCATTGAAATTATCGCTCAATGTTGGCGGTGTGGGTTTTCCGCTTGCAAACGCCACTGTGAATTATTGCCTTATACCTGTCTCGTTGAGTGGAGCTTATCCTGAATACTTGACAAGTGAAGCTGATGTGAATTACACTGACGCGGCAGGTTACACTTCAGTTACGTTCCCGAATTTCACGTCAAGCGCAACTCTCACTTACGTTTTTATGGCTTACGCGC